>CAKZNR010000253.1 GCA_937129725.1 uncultured Cellvibrionales bacterium
AGAGGCTGAGTGACCGAAGAAAACAAGCAAGACTACGATTCCTCCAGTATTAAGGTGCTGAAAGGCCTGGATGCGGTTAGAAAGCGTCCGGGCATGTACATCGGTGATACCGATGACGGTACTGGCTTGCACCATATGGTGTTCGAGATTGTCGACAACTCCATTGATGAGGCGCTGGCGGGGCATTGCAGCGAGATTCGCGTGGTGATTCATCCGGACGAATCTGTTTCGGTAACCGACAACGGGCGCGGTATTCCAACCGAAATGCACGAGGAGGGCGTGTCAGCCGCTGAGGTCATCATGACCGTACTGCATGCCGGCGGTAAGTTCGACGACAACACCTACAAGGTATCTGGTGGTTTGCACGGCGTAGGTGTATCGGTAGTAAACGCACTCAGCTCCACCCTCAAGCTAACCATTCGACGCAATGGCGAGGTGCACGAGCAAACCTACCACGACGGCGTGGCTGAAGAGCCCCTCAAGGTGGTGGGCAAAACCGATAGCAGCGGTACCCAGATTCATTTTGTTCCCTCGCAAAAAACCTTCACCAACGTGGCTTTTCACTTTGACCAGCTGGCGAAGCGGCTTCGCGAGCTGTCTTTCCTGAATTCCGGTGTACGCATTGTGCTGATGGATGAGCGGGACGGGCGCGAAGAGGTGTACGAGTACGAGGGCGGTTTGAGTGCGTTTGTGGCCCACCTCAACGAAAACAAGAACCCCATCAACCGGGTGGTGCATTTCAACACCATGCGCGAAGAAGACGGGGTTGGGGTGGAAATTGCCCTGCAGTGGTCTGACTCCTATCAGGAGAACATTTTCTGCTATACCAACAACATTCCCCAGCGAGACGGCGGCACCCATTTGGCCGGTTTCCGCGCCGCACTGACCCGCTCGCTGAACACCTACATTGAATCGGAAGGTGTTAATTCGAAAGCCAAGGTTGCCACAACCGGTGACGACGCGCGTGAAGGGCTGACCGCCATCATCTCGGTGAAGGTTCCCGACCCCAAGTTTTCGTCGCAAACCAAAGACAAACTGGTGTCATCCGAAGTAAAAACGGCCGTTGAGCAAGAGTTGAATGCGTCGCTGCAGGAGTACCTGCTGGAAAACCCGGGTGAAGCCAAGTCCATTGTGGGTAAGATGATCGACGCCGCGCGAGCGCGCGAGGCGGCGCGCAAAGCCCGGGAAATGACCCGGCGCAAAGGCGCGCTGGATATTGCCGGATTGCCCGGCAAGCTAGCTGATTGCCAGGAGAAAGACCCAGCGCTTTCCGAGCTCTACCTGGTGGAGGGTGATTCTGCGGGCGGTTCAGCCAAGCAGGGCCGCGACCGGCGCACCCAGGCGATACTGCCACTGAAGGGTAAAATTTTGAACGTGGAGCGGGCGCGCTTTGACCGTATGTTGGGCTCTGCCGAGGTGGGCACGCTGATTACGGCGCTGGGTTGTGGCATTGGCAAGGACGAGTTTGACCTCGAGAAGTTGCGTTATCACAGCATTATTATTATGACGGACGCCGACGTCGACGGCGCCCACATTCGTACCCTGCTGTTGACCTTTTTCTTCCGCCACATGCGGGAGCTGGTTGAGGCCGGGCACATCTATATTGCGCAGCCGCCGCTCTACAAGGCCGCCAAGGGCAAAAACGATTTCTACCTGAAAGACGACGAGGCGATGATTGAATACCTCACCTCGGGTGCGCTGGAAGACGCCAGCCTGCACGTAAATGAGTCGGCACCGGCACTGCAGGGCGCGGCTCTGGAAGGCCTGGTTCGCGAGTACCGCGGCGTGATGGCTATTCTGGACCGCATGGACAGGGTGCACCCGCGGCCCATCTGCGAATCCATGATGATGCAGCCCGCCTGGACCGACAAGGAACTGAACGACAACGCCGCCGCCGACGCCTGGGTGGCAGCCTGGCAACCAGAGCTTGAAGGTCTTAATGACGGCCGTCAATCCTATCGCGCCGTGGTGCATTTCGACCAGGAGCACAGCCATTACCTACCCCGTGTACTGGTTACTGCGCACGGGCTTGAGCGCGAAATTCGTTTCTCCCGGGATTTCTTTGATTCAAGCGAGTACCGCGCCCTGAGCGAGCTGGGCGGAAAACTTACCGGCATGCTGGAACCCACCGCCTATATCCGGCGTGGCGAAAAAATTCAGCCGGTAGGCAGCTTTGCCGAGGCACTGGAATGGTTGATGAATGAATCCCGCAAGGGCTACAGCATTCAGCGCTACAAGGGCCTTGGTGAGATGAACCCGGAGCAGCTGTGGGAAACCACCATGGATCCTGAAACCCGGCGCCTGCTGCAAGTGACCATCGAGGACGCCATCAAGGCCGACCAGATGTTCAATTGCCTGATGGGTGACCAGGTTGAGCCGCGCCGAGAGTTTATTGAGAAAAATGCCCTGTCGGTGGCCAATCTCGATATCTAGACCACACAGGCACTAAAGGGGCGTGTAAGTAAGTGCTTACACGCCTTTTTTATTCCCTGGCCAGTCCGGCCTTCTCGCGAATCCAGTTTTCACTGATATCGGTTAGGCTTTTGGCGTTGTGACCCTGTGGATCGATGGCATTGCCAATCCAGAGATGGATGGTGCCGCCGGGTTTGATTTTGCCCGAGGGCGACCAGTGCTCGCCGGCATCGTGGGCAATGGGAAGCAGGGGAACCTGGCAGTCAACGGCCATTTTTGCTGCGGTGCGGGTAAAGCGCCGGTACTCGCCTGGAGCAACCCGTGTGCCTTCGGGAAACAACAGCATGTTGCGCCCCTTGCGGATGGTTCGCGTGCCGGCCTGCTCGATTTGGCGGATGGCCTCGCGCGGTTTGCTGCGATCGATACCAATTGCGCCGGAAGCGCGCAGGCCCCAGCCGAAGAAGGGAATGCGCAAGAGCTCGCGCTTCAGCACAAAGAAGATGGGGCGCAATTGCCAGCCCAGAAACAGGGTTTCCCATTCGCATTGATGGTTGGCTACCGCTACAAAAGGCCCCGATGGCAGATTCTCTGCGCCCTGCACCTGCACACGGATACCGTAAACCCAGTACAGGGCAGTGCGGCTGACGAAGCAGTTCCAGATGGCGCCGTATTTTTGCCGCAGGCGCACCGGCAGTAACATGCCCAGCGTAATCAGCAGTACCGAGGTAACCACCATGCTGGGAATATAAAGGCTGTAATAGAGTAACTTACGCACCTTGGCTGGCTTGTCGCCCTCCCAGTTCAGAGAGGTCGGCAACGCGCATCACCTGCTGGCGTACCTGCTGCAGCAGGGCCAACCGATTCCCGCGCAGTTTGTCGTTGTCTGCCATCACCATGACCGACTCAAAGAAGGCCTGAAGCGGCTGTTGCAAACCGGCCAGTGCCTGCAGTGCGCCGGTGAGTTGATGGCTGGCCATCAGGGTGCCCAGCTCGCGCTGCACCTGTGACAGGGCGTCCAGCAGCTGTTGTTCGGCCGGATCTTCAAAGGCAGAGGGGTCGATTTCGGCCGCAACCTGATCACCGGCCTTGCTCAGCAGGTTCAGTGCCCGCTTATTGGTTTCAGCCAGTGCCGCGGCAGCCTCAGTGGAGGAAAACTGCTGTACTGCCTCTACCCGCCGGGAAATTTCCAGCGGGTTGTCCTGCTCTACCTGGCGAACGGCCCGGAAAACTTCCACCGGTGTGCCCGATTCCTCGAACAGCGCACGGAAGCGGTCAATCATGTAGTCGCGAACCTGCTGTACCAGTTCTTCGCGCGGCACGGTCAGGTTGCTGTAGTTGTCGTAGGCGGCGCCTATCAGGCTTGCCAGGCTAACCTGGACATCCCGCTGCACCAGAATGTTGAGAATGCCGATGCTGGCGCGACGCAGCGCAAAGGGGTCGCGCGAACCGGTTGGCGGCTGGCCAATGCCAAAAATGCCGGTCAGGGTATCGATGCGTTCGGCCAGGGCCAGTGCAGTGCCGGTAGCGGTTTGAGGCAACTGGTCACCGGCATGGCGTGGCAGGTATTGTTCTTCAATGGCTGAGGCCACGTCGGCAGCTTCTCCATCGGCCTGTGCGTAGTAGCGCCCCATGGTGCCCTGCAGATGGTCGAACTCCAGCACCATTTCGCTGACCAGGTCGCACTTGGCCAGGCGCGCTGCGCGGGCTACCTGGCCGGGTTCGGCGTGGCAGGCCCCGGCAATCAATTCGCCCAAAGCGGCTACGCGGCGGCTTTTGTCGGCCAGGCTGCCCAGCTGCTGCTGGAACACGATGTTTTCCAGCTTTTCGAAGCCATTTTCAAGCGGCGTTTTCAAATCGGTTTCATAAAAGAAACGAGCATCTGCCAAGCGCGGCCGAATGACCCGCTCGTTGCCGTCGATAACCCGCTCGGGGTGAGGCGAATCCAGGTTGCTCACCGTAATAAAGAGCGGCATCAGCTTGCCGTTGTTGTCACGCACGTGAAAGTACTTCTGGTGCTCCCCCATGGAGGAGATAAGCGCTTCTTCGGGCACCTGCAGGAAGTCTTCGTCGAATCGACCGCACAGTGCTACCGGCCATTCCACCAGGGCGCTTACTTCTTCCAGTAAGGCCGGGTTGATTACCGCAACGCCGCCTGCTTTTTCGGCTTCGCGTTTTACCTGCTGCTCGACCAGCTGCGTTCGCTCGAAGGGATCGGCCACCACGTGGCCCTTGTCGAACAGGGTTTGGCAGTAGGAAAGGGGTGTGTCCACAGGCAGTTCGCCGCTGCTGTGAAAGCGGTGCCCGCGAGATTTGTCGGTGGCTTTCAGGCCCATTACTTCAATGTCGGGAGTGTGGTCGCCAAATCGCACCAGAATCCAGTGCACCGGTCGCACAAACTCGGCGGTGCCGGCGCCCCAGCGCATGCGTTTGGCAATGGGTAGCCCGGCCAGGGATTTTTCAATCAGTTCAGCCAGCAGATCGGTGGTGGCCTGCCCGGGTTTCTGCTGGCGAAATACCAGTCGTTCACCCTTTGGCGTATCCACGCGCTGCAGGCTGGCGGGGTTGTCAACGCCGCACTTGCGGGCGAAGCCCAGCGCTGCCTGGGTGGCATTGCCCTCGGCATCAAAGGCGGCCTTTACGGCCGGGCCGAGCAGTTCAATATCTTCGTCTGGCTGCCGGCTTTCAACCTCGCGAAGCAGCAGGGCCAGCCTGCGGGGGGTGGCAAAAGACTGGATTGTGCCGTGCCCGATGCGCTCATCGCCAAGCGCCGAGGCAAAGTTCGATTCAAAGGCGCGGCGCAGAGTTTCCAGCGATTTGGGCGGCAGTTCTTCAGTGCCCAGTTCGATCAACAGGTCCTGCGTGCTCATGCCTGTTCCTCCCGTTGCAGTGCCAGCTTGCGGGTGGCCTCGGGGGCCAGCGGGAAACCGAGATCTTTGCGTACCTGATAATAGGCCTGGGCAACGCCGCGAGCCAGGGTGCGAACGCGCAGAATGTAGCGCTGGCGCTCGGTTACCGAGATGGCATGGCGTGCGTCCAGCAGGTTAAAGGCGTGCGATGCCTTCATCACCATTTCGTAGGCGGGCAGGGGCAGGTTGTCCTCCAGCAGCGCCAGGCAGCTTTTTTCGCACTGGTCGAAGGTGGCGAACAGAAAGTCGACATCGGCTTTTTCGAAATTGAACGCCGACATTTCCACTTCGTTCTGGTGGAACACGTCGCCATAGGTGACCGGCGTACCGTCGGGCCCGATAGTCCAAACCAGATCGTAGATGGAGTTCGCCCCCTGCAGGTACATGGCGATGCGCTCCAGGCCGTAGGTGATTTCACCCGATACCGGAAAACACTCCAGCCCACCCACCTGCTGGAAATAGGTGAACTGGGTAACTTCCATGCCATTGAGCCACACTTCCCAGCCCAAACCCCAGGCGCCCAGAGTAGGCGACTCCCAGTTGTCCTCAACGAAGCGAATATCGTGCACGCCCGGGTCTACGCCCAGTTCGCGCAGGGAGTCGAGGTAAACCTCCTGGATGTTGTCGGGCGAGGGTTTCAGTATTACCTGAAACTGGTAGTAGTGCTGCAATCGGTTGGGGTTGTCACCATAGCGGCCATCGGTGGGCCGGCGGCAGGGCTGCACGTAAGCGGTATTCCAGGTTTCCGGGCCGATTGCGCGCAGAAAGGTGGCCGGGTGAAAGGTGCCCGCACCCACTTCCAAATCCAGCGGTTGAAGAATGACACAGCCTTGCCCGGCCCAGAAATCTTGCAGGGCGCTGATAAGGCCCTGAAAGGTAGATGCTTCGCTTGGTTGACTCACGTATGGCTCAATTGCGTTAAAGAACGCGCGATTATAGCGGGGAAAACCATGCGTAATAAGGTCAAAGCAGTATTCGCCGGTGTAAACTCGCGCCATGAAATCGAAACTTGTAGAACTGAGCCTGCGCCTGATGGCACGGCTTCCCTTTTCTGCCCAGCGATCGCTGGGCAGATTCCTGGGCGGTCGCATGTACCGCAAGCGCGGACGCGACGAGAATATTACCCGCCGCAACTTGCAGGCATGCTTCCCACAGCTGGACGCCGGGCAGCTGGAACAGCGTGTCAAAGACAGCCTGATAGCAACCGCTACCATGGCAGTGGAAACCGCCGCAGTGTGGTTTCGCGACGAGGGCTGGCGCGCCAGCCAGGTAGTGGAAGTGCACAATTTCGAGCTGTTCGAGCAGGCCATTCAGAACGAGCGCGGACTGATACTGCTGGCGCCGCACTTTGGAAACTGGGAACTGGCCGGTATGTGGTCGGCTACCCACGCACCAACCACCGCGATTTACCGCAAGCCGCGCATGGAAGCCATGGACAAGATGCTGCAGAAGGTGCGCAGCCATGGCGCCACCCGGATGGTGCCGGCCAGTTCGCGCGGCGTGATGGCGGTAGTAAAAGCCCTGGCCCGCGGCGAGACGACGGTGATTCTGCCCGACCAGGAACCGGCGCCCGAGGGCGGAATTTTCAGCCCCTTTTTCGGCCAGCAGGCACTGACCATGACCCTGATTCACCGTCTGGTGAGCAAAACTCAACCCCAGGTTCTGATGGTGTATGCCCGGCGTGTCGGGCGCGGCCACGAAATTGGATATACGGAGCCCGACACGGATATCTTCAGCGAAGACCAACAGACGGCCGTGGACGGCCTGAACCGTTCAATAGAAAAGATGGTACTGCTGGCACCCGAGCAATACCAGTGGGAGTACAAGCGCTTTCGCAAGCGCCCGGTTGGCGAGCCAGATTTTTACAAGGGCTGAATGGCTGTTCGGCTACTTGCGCCAGAACATGGGCACAAAGAGCACAATCAGCGTAAAGAGTTCGAGCCGCCCCAGAATCATGGCAAAGCACAGCACCAGTTTGCCGAACCAGGACACGCTGGAGTAGTTGGCCGCTACCTCTCCCAGCCCCGGCCCCAGGTTGTTCAGCGTAGCTGCCACGGCCGACCAGGCCGACACATAGTCGAGCCCGGTTGCCAGCAGTACCAGCACAGTCGCGTAGAAAACGATCAGATAGGCACCGAAAAACCCCCAGATGGCATCGGCGATGCGCGCGTCGACGGTGCGCTGGTTTACCTTGATGGGAATGACGGCGCTGGGGTGAATCAGGCGGGCAATCTCGCGCAGGGTTTGGCGCGCCAGGATAACCATTCGGCCAATCTTGATGCCGCCGCCGGTTGACGCCGCACAGGCGCCAAAGAAGCTGAGAAACAGCAGGAAGAAGGCAATGTGTTCGGGCCAGCTGGATAGGTCCGATGCGGTGAAGCCGGCTGTGGTCATGATCGATACGGTATGAAATATGCCCTGCAGCGCAGCATCCGACCCGGCAAAGCGACCGGCGATCATCAGACCGAGCACCACGAAGATGGATGAGCCGGCCAGCAGCAGAAAGTACACCCGGGCCTCGTTGTCTTTCACGTAGTGCCCCAGTGCCTTGCGAACAAAGGCGTAGTAGTGCAGGCCAAAATTAAGCCCCGAGATCACGGTGAAAAACACGCAGATGCCCATGATCAGCTCGCCGTTGTATTGCGGGTTGGCGAGGAAATATCCCATGCTGGCATCGTGGGTGGAGAAGCCGCCGATGGCCACGGTGGAAAAACTGTGGCCCACCGCATCGAACGCCGTCATGCCGGCCAGCTTGTAGGCCACGGCACAGGCAACCGTGAGCACCAGGTAGATAAAAAACAGCACCTTGGCAGTTTCGCCAATGCGCGGAGTTAGCTTGTTGTCCTTCACCGGGCCGGGCACTTCGGCGCGGTAAAGCTGCATGCCGCCAATGCCCAGCATGGGCAGGATGGCCAGGGCAATGACGATGATGCCGATGCCGCCCATCCACTGCAGCATTTGCCGGTAAAAGAGAATCGACTTGGGCAGTTCATCCAGATGGGTAATGACGGTGGCACCGGTGGTGGTCAGGCCGGATACCGATTCAAAAATACTGTCCACCACCGAGATGTGCGGTTCGGTACTGAGAACGAAGGGCAGGGCGCCGATAACCCCCAGCACCACCCAGAACAGTACGGTGATAAGAAAGCCGTCGCGCGAGCGCATCTCGTTGCGGTTGGTGCTGAAAGGAATCCACAACAGGACACCCAGGGTCATGGTAATGATCAGCGACCAGACAAAGGCAGCCGAGGAGCCATCGTGATGAAACAGCGAAACCACCAAGGGCAACAGATAGGTGGTGCTGAACAGCATCAGCAAGATACCCAATACTTTGAGGATTACCCCGTAGTTCACTGAAGGCTCCTAGAAAAAGGTAAAAGCTACCGAGAACAGCTGTTCTACCTTGCGGATGTGGTCTTTGTCCGAAAGGAAGATAATCAGGTGGTCTGTGTCCTGAATAATGACGTCGCCACTGCCCATGAGAACCTCGGGGTTGTCTTCGGCGTTGCGTACCACGGCGCCGATGGTCGCCCCTTCCGGCAGCTTGATTTCGCTAATTTTACGGCCAACTACCTTGCTGCTGCGCGCATCGCCATGAGCTACAACCTCCATGGCCTCAGCCGCTCCACGGCGAAGTGAGTGCACACGTACAGTGTCTCCCCGGCGCACATAGGAAAGCAGTGCCGAGGTGGTAATTTGCGATGGCGCAATGGCAATATCAATTTCGCTGGACTGCATCAGGTCCACGTACACCGGGTTGTTGATGAGGGTAATGACCTTGCCGGCACCCAGCTTCTTGGCCAGCATAGACGAGATAATATTGGCGGCATCGTTGTTGGTGAGCGCCAGAAAGACATCGACGGTTTCAATGCCCTCTTCTTTAAGCAGGTCCTGTTCGGAAGAGCTGCCGTTCAGCACGATGCTGTGGTGCAGGTTTTCGGCCAGAAATTCGCATCGTTCGGCATTCATCTCGATAACTTTCACGTTGTGCGAAATTTCCAGTATCTGTGCCAGTCGAAAGCCGATGTTGCCGCCGCCGGCAATCACAATCCGCTTGTAGGGCTTCTCTTTTGCTGCCAGTTCGGACATGACCTGGCGAATGTGGCGGGTGGCGGCCAGAAAGAACACCTCGTCACCGGCTTCGATCACGGTTGAACCTTCCGGAATAATGGGGCGGCGGCCGCGATACACCGCAGCTACCCGGGCCTCAACCCGGTCGCCCAGATGGTTGCCCAGGTCGCGAACCTGTTTGCCAACCATGGGCGCGTCGGTTTGCGCTGCCACTGCCACCAGCTGCAAGCGCTTGTCGGCAAAGTCGAGTACCTGCAGTGCGCCGGGCTGACTAATGAGCTGCGCCAGGTGATCGGTTACCAGCTGCTCGGGTGCGATGGCCACGTCTACCGGCATGTCGTCCGAGCCGAACAACCGGTTGCGCACGCGGTCGTTGGTGTAACCCACCGAGCGGATGCGAGCGATTTTGCGCGGTGTTTTATACAGGGAGTGGGCGATTTGGCAGGCCACCATATTCACTTCGTCATGGGTAGTTACCGCCACCAGCATGTCGGCGTCGGCAATGCCGGCCTGTTCGAGAATTTCCGGGTGCGAACCCCATCCGCAGATGGTCTGGATGTCCAGTTTGTCGCGCAACTCGCCCAGTCGCGCCTCATCGGAATCGATCAGGGTGATGTCGTTTTCTTCGCTGGCGAGGTTGTTGGCTAATGTACTGCCAACCTGCCCCGCGCCCAGAATGATGATTTTCATGCCGTTATCCCGGAATTCGCTTTCGCATCAAAGCATAATAAAAGCCATCGTGCCGCCCGGCTACGGGTAAAAGCTGCTTTCCTGCGCTACATGCCTGCAAAGCGGGTAAATCGGGGGTGATTTCTTCGGCGTCGCCGGCATGTTGCAGGAATTCGTTCACCACCTGTTGGTTTTCCTCGCGCAACACCGAGCAGGTGACATAAAGCAGCTGACCGCCGGGCGCCAGGGTTTGCCAAAGCCGGGCGAGCAGCTCCAGCTGTCGGCGCGCAAAGCCGGCCACGTCGGCTGGCGTGCGCAGGCGCTTGATGTCGGGGTGTCGGCTCATCACGCCCGAACCCGAACAGGGCGCGTCCAGCAAAATTCGATCAAAAGTCTGGCCGTTCCACCAGCTATCCAGGTCGGCCGCATCCGCGCATCGCAATTGGCAGCTGGCGCCAAGGCGCTGCAGGTTTTCCTTTACCCGCTGCAGTCGCTCTTCGCTGATGTCCAGCGCGGTCAGTTCAACCGCGGCGCATTCCAGCAGATGGCCGGTTTTGCCACCCGGTGCAGCGCAGGCGTCCAGCACCTTTTGACCTGCCTCCAGCTTCAGCAGATCGGCACAGAGTTGTGCCGCCTCGTCCTGCACCGAGCAGCGACCCTCGGCAAAAGCGGTCAGGGCGGACAGATTGACGGCCTGCTCAAGGCGCAGCGCAGAGGGCGCCAGTTCGCCGGGCTGGCAGGTTGCGCCGGCCTGATTCAGTTCCGTCGCCAACGCATCGCGGCTGTTCTTCTGCAGGTTGACCCTAAGGGTAAGCGGAGCCTGTTGGTTGGAGGCCTGCACAATCTGCTGCCAGTTGTCGGGCCAGTCCTGCTGCAGCCGCTGCAACAGCCAGGCCGGGCAGGCCCACTGGTATTCGTCAGACTTCTGCAGTTGCGCGATCAGCGAGTCGTGCTCGCGTTGCCAGCGGCGAAGCGCGGCATTGAGCAGGCCGCAGGCCCAGTTTTTTTTCAGCTGGCGGGCGGCTTGCACCGTTTCGCTGATGGCGGCGTGGTCGGCAATGCGCATGTATTCAAGCTGGTACAGGCCCAGCAACAGAAGGGCCTGAATGTCCTGATCTTTGCTGCGAAGCTGTTTGTTCAGTAATTCTGCGGCCATCAACTGCAGTCGCGGCAACTGGCGCATGCTGCCGTAGCAGAACTCGGCAATCAGTGGCCGGTCTTTATTCTCGGCAAGGCTGGCCGGTATTTCCAGAGACGCTTTACCGGCCAGCACGGGAGCCAGAATGCGGGCGGCCCGCGCACGCGAATTCATGCCGGATTAAAACGTTTGCCGGGCGCGAAGGTTACGGCCTGGCCGCGCAGCAAGTCGGCCGCAGGCAGGGCTTTTTTGCCGGGCAGTTGCAGGCGCTGAATGCGGATTGAGCCCTCGCCACAGGCCACCCGGATACCCTCTTTGTCAGCCCCCAGGATGGTGCCGGGTTCGGCATCGACCGGGCCGGGCACCAGCTCGCATTGCCAAATTCGAATCACCAGATCGTCCAGCTGGGTATGTGCCACCGGCACCGGGTTGAATGCACGTATTTGGCGATCAATAGCCAATGCTGGCAGCTGCCACTGGATGCGGGCATCTGCCTTGCTGATTTTGTGTGCGTAAGTGATGCCGGTTTCAGGTTGGGGTTGTGCCACCGCGGTACCGCAGGCCAGCTCCTCAACGCACTCGAGCAGGGCGGGAACTCCGGCCTGCAACAGCCGGTCGTGCAGGCTGGCGGCGGTTTCCCTTGGGGTTAGCTCAAACGCACTGCGCTTGAGCGCCGGGCCCGTATCCAGCCCGGCGTCCATTTGCATAATGCAAATACCCGAGTGTTTGTCGCCGGCTTCGATGCAGCGCTGAATGGGCGCGGCGCCGCGCCAGCGCGGCAATAGTGAGGCATGAACGTTAATGCAGCCGAGGCGTGGCATGTCCAGCACGGCCTGGGGCAGCAGCAGCCCGTAGGCTACCACCACAAGAAGGTCGAGATTTTGCGCAGCCATGGCAGATTGCGCATCAGGGTCGAGCTTGACCGGTTGCAGCAAGGGAATTTTGGCTTCAAGCGCAACCTGCTTGACCGGGCTGGGTGTGGGCTGCTTGCCGCGGCCGGCGCGGCGATCGGGCTGGGTCCACACAGCTACCAGGGAGTGTTCTGGTTGCTTTAACAGGGCTTGCAGGTGCCGTGCGGCAAAATCGGGTGTGCCGGCAAAGCCAATGCGCAGTGCGCCCACTTCAGGCGCGCTTCTTGTGTTGTTTTTCCAGCTTGGCTCGAATGCGCTGACGTTTAACCGGCGAGATGTAGTCAACAAAAAGCTTGCCGTTGAGGTGGTCTATTTCATGCTGCACGCAGGTCGCCAGCAGGCCATCCAGCTGCATTTCAAAGGCTTCGCCCTCGCGGTTGAGTGCGCGCACCACAACGCTGTCGGGCCGGTCGACACTTTCATAAAAGCCCGGTACCGACAGACACCCCTCGTCGTAGGTAGATTCGTCGGCACTTTGCTCGACAATTTCCGGGTTGATAAACACCAGAGGCTGGCTTTGGTCTTCTGACACATCGCATACCAACACGCGGCGGTGCACATTTACCTGGGTGGCGGCCAGCCCGATACCAGGCGCCTCGTACATGGTTTCAAGCAGGTCGTCGCAGAGCCGGCGAACCTCGTCATCCATCTGCTCGATGGGCTTGGCCTGGGTGCGAAGGCGCGGGTCGGGGAATTCCAGAATGTCCAGTAGTGCCATTTTTTACAGAAAACCAATAAGTTAAACCGGTAACATCACAAATAATGTGAACCAGGTGATGGAGTTTCAAGGCACATTAGTATAGCTTATCCACGAGTTAACCGCTTTTAAGACGGGCCGAATATGTTTCGACAGCTGACTCTCGGTGCACTGGCCCTGCTGGCCGCCCTTCATGTGCACGCACAGAACATCCAGTTAACGCCGGATTATCCCGACGTTTACGTGGTCACCCCCGGGGATACCCTGTGGGATATCTCTGCCCTGTTCCTGCAGGACCCCTGGTTGTGGCCGGAGATCTGGCAAATCAACGAGCAGGTAGAAAACCCCCACTTTATATACCCCGGCGACAGGTTGCGCCTTGTGTTTGTCGACGGCCAGCCGCGCCTGGTTACCGACGCCATGCCAACATCCGACCGGGTGGTGCGCCTTACCCCGCAAATGACCAGTATGCCGGTGGACGAGGCGATCACAGCAATTCCGCTCGACCAGATACGCGAATTTTTCAGTCAGACTCGTGTTCTCAGCGAAGAAGAAATTGAATCGGCCCCCTATATGGTTGCCGGCCCCGAGAGCCGCATCATGATCGGCCAGGGCGACCGTATGTACAGCCGCGGAGTGCTGACTCCCGGCGTTAACCTGTACCAGGTTTACCGGGTGGGCGAGCGCTACCGTGACCCGGAAACCCGCGAATGGTTGGGCACGCGCGCCGAGTTGATGGGCACCGCACGCCTGGAGTCGGTGAGCGGCGAAGTGGGCAGCCTGACGCTTACCTCAAGCGCCAGCGAAATCATCCCCGGCGACCTGCTGTTCCCGATTCAGCAGCAGGATATGGATGCCGTATTCTTTCCGAGGGTTCCATCCTCGACCATCAATGGCGAAATTATCGCGGTTGAAGGTGGCGTAAATTACATTGGCCAACTCGATGTGGTGGCAATCAACCGCGGCCTGGAGCACGACATTTCCAACGGTTTGGTGTTGCAGGTGCTGGATCGTGGCGAGCAGGTTCGCGACCGGGTTGAGGGTGGCCGGGTGCAGCTTCCCGACGAGCGCGCAGGTGTTTTGATAGTTTTCCGCACCTTGCCGAAAATGAGCTTCGGGTTGGTTCTTGAGGCCGAAAAGCCGCTGGCGGTGGGTTCGCCCATAACCAACCCCTAAGCAACAACAAAGCCTGTCAAGGATGGCGGGTTCACAATCCAAGGAGAGGAGATCATGGACGATCTGGATACACGCCTGTTCTGGTGTTTGCTGCCCGGTGTAACCGCAGGCCAAAAACGCCAACTGCTCGAGCACTTTTCTGCCCTGCCGCAACCCGATAGCCTGAGCAACTCGCTGCGTATGTCGCTGGGCCTGTTGCATACCCAGCTTAAACCGGCACTTGCGAGCGACAGCCACCCCCTGTGGCAGCAAATTGCGCAACAGCGCCAACGCCTTGCCGAACTGAACTGCAGCCTGTTGCAGCTTGGCGATGCCGACTACCCGCCTTTGCTGGCGGAAATCCCTGACCCACCCGTTCACCTTTTCGTGTGCGGAGATTTACAGCGCCTGCGCTGGCCGCAATTTGCCATTGTTGGCAGTCGCAATTGCAGTCAGGCCGGTTTGCGCGAGGCCGGGCAGTTCGGCAAGGCGCTGGCCGAGTGTGGCTTCACACTTACCAGCGGCCTGGCTGCAGGTATCGATGCCGCTGCGCACCGCGCCGCCTTGCATACTCGCGCCGGTACCCTTGCAGTGACCGGTGCCGGCCCTGATGTGTACTACCCCGAATGCAACCGACAGCTGCAGCAGGACATTATGCAGGCGCACTGCCTGGTGTCTGAACACGCCCCCGGCTGCCTGCCCAAACCCGGCCACTTTCCTCGCCGCAACCGCATTATCAGCGGCCTCTCCACTGGCGTTCTGGTAGTGGAGGCGTCCAGCCGCAGCGGGTCGCTGATTACTGCCCGGCTGGCCCTGGAGCAGGGCCGAGATGTGTTTGCCATTCCGGGCAGCATTCACGAGCCGCGCAAGCGAGGCTGCCACAGCCTGATTCGCCAGGGCGCCGCGCTGATCAGCAGTTTGGACGACTTGAAGCACGAGTTGGATGGCCTGTTGGGCTATCAGGTGGAGATGCAGCAGCAGCGCAGCGGTGAACTGCAACTGGGTGAGGTGGCCAGAAAGCTGCTGCGCAAACTGGAGTACGACCCGCTGGACCTGGATTGCCTGGCACAACTCACCGGTATTGAACGGATGCAGCTTCAAGCCGCTCTTGTAGAGCTGGAAATGGCCGGCCAGGTGCAGCGAACCCTGCAGGGTTATGTGCGCAACGCCACATGACAGGTGCGAGCCCTGCGTGGCGCATTCGCGCTGCAGCGGGTAATCTTTGCGGCTGGATTATTTGCGGAAACATCGATGTCATCAGCTTTTGTTTTGGGCATTCGCCAGGGTGTAGAGGCGCTCAGGCAGGGTGGCGTGATTGCGTATCCAACCGAGGGTGTTTGGGGCCTGGGTTGCGACCCGGCCGACTACCCGGCGCTGCAGCGTATTCTTGATCTGAAGCAGCGGCCGGTAGCCAAGGGCGTTATTCTGCTGGGTTCGCGCCTGGAGCAGCTGGCTCCCTGGCTGGGTAGTTTGAGCCGCGACGAATGGAACCGGCTGGCGCAAAGCCGCGGAAAGGGGGTGAGCTGGCTGGTTCCTCACGAGGGCAATACACCCTGGTGGATCACGGGCGATCAACCGAATGTGGCGGTTCGATTGACCGACCATCCGGTGGTGTGTGACCTCTGCGACGGCTTTGGCGGTGCCATTGTGTCCACTTCAGCCAACCCGGGGGGCATGGCGCCTGCGCTTAACGCGCTTCGGGTGCGCTCATATTTCGGCAATTTGATCGAGGTTATTGTGCCCGGTGCGCTGGGCGGCCAGAATGGCCCGTCGGAAATACGTACACTGCGCGGCGATGCCGTGATCAGACCGGGAAAATAATGAATATCGATGCAGTAAAAACTTACCTGCAGGCTTTGCAGGACAATATATGTGCCGGGCTGGAACAGCTGGATGGCAAGGAAAAATTCATCGAGGACAGCTGGCAGCGGCAGGAGGGCGGCGGCGGTCGAACCCGGGTAATGGCTGACGGCGATGTGTTCGAAAAGGGCGGGGTGCTCTTCTCTCACGTAACGGGTAACCAGTTACCGCCCTCGGCCACCGCAAACCGGCCGGAGCTGGCAGGACGTTCATTCCAGGCCATGGGCGTGTCGCTGGTGATTCACCCGCGCAACCCCTATGTGCCTACTTCTCATGCCAACGTGCGCATGTTTGTTGCCGAAAAGCCAGGCGAGGACCCGGTTTGGTGGTTTGGCGGTGGCTTCGACCTGACGCCCTTCTACGGCTTCGAAGAAGACGCGGCAGCATGGCACCGCACAGCGGCCGATGCCTGCGCTCCCTTTGGGGACGACATCTACCCGCGATTCAAGGCCTGGTGCGACGACTATTTTTACCTCAAGCACCGCGGTGAAGCGCGCGGCATTGGCGGCCTGTTTTTTGACGACTTCAGCGAGGGTGGTTTCGATAATGCCTTTGGCCTGATGCGCTCGGTGGGTGATGCCTACCTGCAGGCGTATGCGCCAATTGTGCAGCGGCGTAAAGACATGCCCTGGGGCGAGCGCGAGCGCAACTTTCAGCTGTATCGCCGCGGCCGCTATGTGGAATTCAACCTGGTGTATGACCGCGGCACCCTGTTCGGCCTGCAATCGGGTGGCCGCACCGAGTCTATTCTTGTGTCACTGCCGCCGCGCGTGGAGTGGCACTACGACTGGCAGCCCGAGCCCGGCTCCGCCGAGCACCGCCTTTACACCGATTTTCTGCCGGCACGGGACTGGCTGGTATGACCGATCGCTATGCGGTGGTGGGCAACCCCATCCAGCACAGCCGCTCGCCCAGAATCCATCAGCTGTTTGCTGAACAAACCGGCCAGGATATGAGCTATGACGCCATTCTGATTGAGCCGGGAAATTTCCGGCGCGACGTGGAGGCGTTTTTTCAGCAGAGAGGTAAAGGCCTGAACGTTACGCTGCCCTTTAAAACCGAGGCCTGGGAATTTGCCGGCAGGTTGTCGCCGCAGGCGCGCGAGGCAGGTGCTGTTAACACCCTTAGCCTGGAAGCCGACGGGCTGGTTAGCGGTCATAACACCGACGGCGTTGGCCTGGTGCGAGACCTGACCCAACGCCTGAACCTAAAGCTCGAGGGTATTCGCATCCTGGTGCTGGGTGCGGGCGGCGCAGTGCGTGGCGTGCTGGGGCCGTTGTTGGCGCAGCAACCCGAACAGATGGTGGTTTGTAACCGCACTCGGTCT
>CAKZNR010000254.1 GCA_937129725.1 uncultured Cellvibrionales bacterium
CTCATATCGGCCACGCAAAGTCTATTTGCCTAAACTTCGGTACCGCGCAAGAATTCGCAGGCACGTGCAATCTGCGCTTTGACGATACCAACCCCGAGAAAGAGTCGGACGAGTTTGTCGCTGCCATCAAGAAGGACATTGAGTGGTTGGGCTTCGAATGGGCTGGCGAGCCGCACTTTGCCTCTGACTACTTTGAACAGCTGTACCAGTGGGCGCAGCATCTTGTGAAAGCAGGCAAGGCTTATGTTTGCGAGCTGTCAGCTGATGAAGCGCGTGAGTACCGAGGCACCCTGACGGAGCCGGGCAAAAACAGCCCCTGGCGTGACCGCAGCGTGGAAGAAAACCTTCAGTTGCTTGAAAAAATGCGCAGCGGTGAAGTTGCAGAGGGCAAGGCTACCCTGCGCGCAAAGATCGATATGGCTCACGGCAATATGAACATGCGTGACCCGGTGCTGTATCGCATCCGTCATGTAACCCATCACCAGCAGGGCGATGAATGGAAAATTTACCCCTCCTACGATTTTGCCCATGGGCAGGGCGATGCCATTGAGGGCGTAACCCACTCTATCTGTACGCTGGAGTTCCAGGATCATCGCCCGTTGTACGACTGGTTTATCGAAAACTTGCCGGTGCCAGCGCGGCCACGGCAGTACGAGTTTGCGCGGCTGGAACTTAACTATACGGTGACCTCAAAGCGCAAGCTGAAGCAGTTGGTGGATTCCGGTGTTGTTGATGGCTGGGACGACCCGCGCATGCCCACCATTTCCGGTATGCGGCGGCGCGGGTATACGCCTGCAGCTATTCGCAACCTGTGTGAAATGGTTGGTATAACCAAGGCCAATTCGGTGGTTGACGTGGGCATGCTTGAGTATGCGCTGCGCGACGACCTGGACAAGAACGCCCCGCGTGCCATGGTGGTTTTGAACCCGCTAAAGCTTGTACTGACGAACTATGACGGCAATGAAAGCCTTCGGTCGCCAAACCACCCGGTAAAAGAGGAAATGGGCGAGCGTCAGTTAAGCTTTTCCCGCGAGCTTTGGATTGAAGCCGAGGATTTTCGCGAGGAGGCTAACAAGAAGTACAAGCGGCTCGTGCTTGGCAAGCGCGTTCGGCTGCGCAATGCCTATGTGATTGAAGCAGAGAGCCTTGAAAAAGATGATCAGGGCAATATTACCCAGGTAAATGCCAGGGTGATTGCAGGCACGTTGGGCGAGAACCCTGAAGATGGCATTAAACCCAAGGGCGTGATTCACTGGGTTGATGCGGCCACCGCTGCGGATTGCGAGGTCAAGCTTTACGAGGACCGGTTGTTTAGCGTGGAAGCACCCGGAGCCGGTGGCAGTGACTTTATGCAGCAACTGAACCCGGTAACCTGTACCAGCTTGCAGGGTGCCAAAGCAGAGGCATCGCTGGCGAATGCCGCAAGCGACGTTACCTGGCAGTTCGAGCGCACCGGCTATTTTACCCGCGACAGCGCTTCGCCTGGCCTGGTGTTTAATCGCACTATAGGTTTGCGCGATACTCAGGGCAAAAGCCAAGCATAGAATTTACATTCAGAATATACAATAAACTATTGAAATTGAATAACTTAAAGCTTTACGACTCATTGCAGAAGAGGGTGGTGGACTTCCAGCCCCGCGAAGCCGGAAAAATAGGCATGTATGTCTGTGGTATGACGGTATACGACCTCTGTCATCTGGGTCATGCCAAGGCTTTTATTAATTTCGATTCTATTGTGCGCTTTCTGCGCTGGGCTGGCTGGCAGGTTACCTTCGTACGCAACATCACTGACGTAGACGACAAGATACTGAATCGGGCGCGCGAAACGGGGCAGCCCTGGCAGCGCGTTGTTGAAACCAATATCGCCGCCATGGAGCAGGATTTTGCCAGCCTTGGAATGCTGGTTCCCGATCAGCAACCACGTGCAACCCAGCACATAGAAGCCATTGTTGCCATGGTAGAAACCCTGGTCGACAGGGGTTATGCCTACCGCGGCGGAAACGGCGACTACTACTACCACATCAAACACTTTGCCGATTACGGCAAGCTGTCCGGGCGCAATCCGGACGAGCTCCTGAGCGGTGCACGGGTAGAGGTAGACCCCAATAAAGAAGATCCCAGAGATTTTGCCCTGTGGAAGGCGGTGTCGGCAGAGGAAACAGGCTGGGATACCGGTTTGGGCCGAGGTCGGCCGGGTTGGCACATAGAGTGTTCGGCCATGAGTAAAAGCTGCCTGGGTGACACCTTTGATATTCACGGTGGGGGCCCCGACCTGCGTTTTCCACACCACGAGAACGAAATTGCCCAGTCGGAAGCGGCCAACGGTTGCGTCTATGCCAACTACTGGCTGCATGCAGGCCCGCTGCGAATAGACGGAGAAAAGATGTCCAAATCTCTGGGCAACTTTTTTACTATCCGTGAGGTGCTAAAGCAGTATCACCCCGAGGTGATTCGCTTTTTCGTTTTAAGCAGCCATTATCGAAGCGAAATCAACTATTCAACCGAGTCGCTGGACGAAGCCAAGCGCAGCCTGGACCGCTTCTATCATGCCTTGCGGGGCGTTGAATCAAAGGCCGCCCCGGAGCAGGCGGAAAGCGAACGCTTGCAGCAATTCGCCGAAGCAATGAATGACGATTTTAATACCCGTCAGGCGCTAACCCTGATGGGTGGCGCGGTAGATGAACTGAACCAGGCAAAGATTGCCGGTGACGCACCGGGCGCTGCTCAATTGGCCGCTCAGTTGCGCGAGATGGGGTTGGTATTGGGTTTGCTTGCCTTGCCGGCCGAGCAATACCTGAAGGATGTGCGGGGCGATAGCCCGGGCGTGCCTGCTGAAGAGGTTGAAGCCCTTATTGAAGAGCGCCAGCAGGCCAAACTGCAGAAGAATTATCAGCGTGCCGATGAAATTCGCGAACAGCTTGCGTCGCAGGGCATTCAGCTGGATGACAGTCGCGAGGGTACAAGCTGGCGTCGGGTTTAACTCTGGCGCCGTTGTTCGATCCGGTTGTTACTGTTAGCATTGCCTACATAAGAACTGCCGCCGTTTAGGCGTCTAGTAGAACAGGGGTAGGCAAATGCAAGATCTCACCAAAGCGCTGGTTGATAACCTGATTAGCCGGCGCGAATTCATCGATCGCATGGTAAAAACAGGGGTTACGCTGGCCGGTGCAACCTCCATCGCTAACTCGCTTATTGGCTCAGCATCTGCACAGGAAAGTGGCGATGCCGGCTCGATTGAAGCCTCGCGCTTTGTAACCGATGCCACCGGCGGTGAGCTGATGGTGGAATTTCTGCGCGATTGGGATGTGCCCTTTGTGTTTGGCCTGGCAGGCTCGGAAGAGGTGGGCTTTCTCGATGCCATGGTCGACTTGCCCGACCTGAAGTACGCCACCTGCTTGCACGAAAACACCGCCATGGCCATGGCCGATGGCTACTCCCGTGCCACTGGAAAAACCTCCTTTGTTTGCCTGCACTCGGTGGCCGGCGCGGCCTATGCCCTGGGGCAAATGGTTACCAGTTACCGCGACCGGGTGCCGGTTGTGGTGACTTGCGGCCGCCAGAGCACCGATTTCCGCGGCCACGATGGCTTCCTTGAAGCACCCAATCTGCACACTCTGCCGCGCGACTATTCGCAGTGGATTTGGGATGTCATGAGTCCGAAAACCATTCCCGAAGTGTTGCGGCGGGCATTTATGCTGTCCGAGGCACCTCCGGGTGGGCCCACCTTCGTGACCTTCTCCAAAGACTTGTGGGAGATGAAGGTTGATCGTGCCGAGATCATTCCGCGCAGCCGTTCGCGCGTTCAGTACGACGTGGATCCACCGGAAAGCCATGTGGATGCTATCGCTACAGCACTTCTGAGCCGGCAGATGCCGCTGTTTTTCCTCGGCAACGAGGGCGTGCGACAGGAAATCGCTCAGGAAGTAGGGGACCTGGCGGCAGAGGTGGGAGCCATGGTGATGACTGGCAATAAAACACCACAAATTTTCCCCAACACCCACCCAAACTACATTGGCCAATATCCGGGCGGGCGCGATGCAATTGCAGCTGCCGATACCTTCTGGGCCATTGGCGCACCCATGTTCAAGAACAGTAATCTGTCCGACCCGCCGGTAGTGTCACGCGATACGGCTACCTTCCAAACCGGCTGGACCGAATTCGAAGTGGCGCGCAATTACCCGGTCGACAGTGCGGCCATCGCCAGTATCAAAACCACGGCGACGGCAGTGCTGGAAGAGGTGCGTCGCCGCGGTACGGGCGGGTCGTTGATTGCCGACCGAAAGACCTATGTGAGCGCCTACATGGATCGGCGCCGCGCTGCCTTGAAGCAAAGCCTGGAAGGCCACTGGGATCGCGAGGCCATCAGCGCCGAACGCATAGCGGTCGAGCTCGACCGACAGATGGACGAGCGTGCCATGGTGGTGAACGAACTGCTGACAAGTGAAGGCGTGGTGCGGGACTATATTCGTTTCGAGCACGACCGCCCTGTGGATGATCGTCGCATTAATCTCGATACCACGGCGGGAATTCTGGGTTGGGGTGTGGGCGCCGCAGTGGGTGCCGCGATGGGCCAGCCCAATCGCGAAACCTGGTGTTTAACCGCGGACGGTGCCTGCAATTTCGGACTGCAGTCGCTTTGGTCGGCTGCCCGCTACGAGGTACCCATGGGTATTCTGGTATTCAACAACGGTCACTACCAAGCCAACCGGCTTAACTTTTCACGTTACCAGGGCCGTATGGTGGAAATGAACAAATACCTGGGCGTAAACCTGGGCCACCCCGACGTGGGATATGTTCAGCTGGCTGCCGGGTACGGCATTGAGGGCGAACGCGTCACCAGGCCAGGCGATGTGGCGGCGGCCATCAGCCGTTGCAAGCGAGCCATGGAAGAGGGCAGGCCCTACCTTGTGGATTTCAAAATCGGCACCGAAGAATCCATTCCCGGCTGGGATATGGACTACTACGACCACTTTTCCGTGGCTGCAATGCGATCCTGAACCCCACATAAATAGCTCAAAAAAAGCGCCCGATCAGGGCGCTTTTTTGTGGCGGTTTTTGATTTTACTCGCGGCCGGAGCGGTAGGTGTCTCGCCCAAATTTTTCGAG
>CAKZNR010000255.1 GCA_937129725.1 uncultured Cellvibrionales bacterium
GCTGAAAGGGCAGGCAGCCTAGTTTTGAGTCAGGCGAAAGTTCACCGGGATCAATAATTCCAGCTGTTTTTCTGTTTGCAGCCCGGGCGGATGTGAGAAGGGTGCCGCACGCTCGGCGGCTCGCCGGGCCTCAATGTTAAGGCTGTTATAGCGGCTTTCCTCCAGCAGTGCCACATCGATAACCTGGTCTTGCTGGTCGATGCGCAGGTTTAGCCGAACCATGTCTTCCTGACCTCTCATGAGAGCGCTTTCCGGGTAGCGAATCTGTTCGTAGATACGAGCCAAAACTTCTTTCTGGTAGTTTGCCCAGGCGACCAGTTCGTCGGACTCGACCTGATTTTGCTGATCAGGTTGCGGGGCGTCGGTCGGCCCAGTCGATTCACTGATGGTGGGAGCGGCTTCATTGGCCGCTGGTGCAATCTGGATTTGCTCATCCTCGCTTATTTCTGTCGGGACGGCAGGGTGGTTTGCTTCATGCTGATCCGGGAGGTTGGTGACAACGGGCAGCGAAAACGTAATTTCTTCAACTGGCTGGTTGGCATTCTCATCAATTGGTGCGCTGGGCTCTGCCTGCCCGGGGGAAGGCAATGGCCGGTCTGACTCGGTTTGTTGGCGAGGCACCAGCAAGTTCATGGGTGATACCAGGCTGACCGCTATTGCCTGGGCTTGATCCTGTGCCACTGGCAGGCTGACTTCCGGCTCGGGTGGGGCAGGCGGCGGCACAGGCGCAAAGTGGCTGATTCGCCCGGGCTGTATCTGCGTTTAGTGATATGCGCGTGCGGCAGCAGCGCTATCCCCGCCGCCGCGCAATTACATGGGAATCGCGGAATTGGCCGGATTTTGGCCGATAAGCGCGCTCAGCAGCAGGTTAAACAGGCGATCTTTTCCCGGGGTGCCGGACGACAAGGCGAATATAGTGAATGTTGCTGGCAATGCAGCGGTACAGGGCAGTTCAAACCGGGTTCAGGCTCTAGCCCCTATCTCGGCGAGGTGGGCGAGCTTAAAAGGGTGTCCGAGCTGCGCATTGAAACTCTGGTAGCAGCCGCCGATGCCAAAGCGGTTGTGGCTGCCTTGCGAGAGGCTCACCCCTACGAAGAGCCCGCATTTGAGCTGGTTGCCCTGGTTGCCGAGCATGATTTACCCGGCTAAAGGCTGAATTCAGGGTGACAAGCGCTGGATTAGCCAGCTGGCATCATCCTGCCTGATGTATTCGAAGCGATCGTGCAGCCGGTCAGCCTGACCCTGCCAGAACTCGAAACGCTGGGGCAAAAGGCGATAACCGCCCCAGTGTGGTGGTCGTGGCACGGTTTTATCAAGGTATTGCTTTTCCAGTTCGGCCTGACGCCGATGCAGTTCTTCTCTGCCGGAAATTACACTGCTTTGCGCAGACACCCAGGCTCCGATTTGGCTGCCGCGAGGACGGGTAGCAAAGTAGGCATCCGACTCGGCCTCGGAAACTCTTTCCATGGTGCCGCAGACGTTAACCTGGCGTTCCAGCTCTTCCCAGAAAAAGGTCATGGCGCCGCGCGGGTGTGATTTGAGCTGCTGTGCCTTGCGACTCTGATAATTGGTATAGAAAACGAAACCCTTTTCGTCGAGCCCCTTGAGCAATACGGTGCGGCTGTGGGGCTGTAAATCATCATCCAGAGTTGAGACGACAACATTGTTGGGGAAGAAGCGGCAAGCCGATTCGGCATCGCTGTACCATTGGCGAAATTGCAAAAAAGGATCCTGGTGCAGCTGCTCAAGCTTGAGCGACCCCTTCTCGTATTGCCGGCGCACATTGGCCAAATCCATAGTTTTTTCAGACGTCATCAGCTGATTTTCCCGGTTGTTCGCACGCGCTTGGAGCCTGCCACCACCTCTGGCTGAGCTGCTTTACGCACATCCTCGATGCGCCTGTCGATAATGTTTTTGCCGGCGATCAGGAAACCGGTCACCAGAAAAGCCCCGGGTGGCAGTACAGCAATCAGCAGGCCACGATCTTCAAACAGGCTGAGCTTCCAGCCGGCGGCATTGTCACCAAACAGCAAGTCCATATTGGCAAACAGGGTTCCCTGGCCGATCAGTTCCCGGATGGCACCCAACACCAGCAGAACCAGTCCGAACCCAAGCGACATCATAAAGCCGTCAAGCAATGAGGGAAGTACCGGATTTTTACTGGCAAAGGCCTCTGCGCGTCCAAGAATGGTGCAGTTGGTGACAATGAGGGGAATGAAGATGCCCAGAATCTGGTAAAGCTCAAAGGTATAAGCCCGCATCAAGAGTTCGGTGCAGGTGGTAAACCCGGCGATAATCATCACGAAGGCCGGCAACTTGATCACGTCGGTAACCTGATTACGGATCAATGACACCACCAGATTAGAGCCGGTCAGCACCAGCATGGTGGCCAGACCCAGGCCCAGCGCGTTGACGACACTGCCGGTGACGGCCAGAAGAGGGCACAAACCAAGCAGCTGAACCAGAGCGGGGTTTTTGTTCCAGAGCCCGTCGGCCGTGATGGTGCGAATTTCGCTCATGGCTCCATTTCCTCTGTTGCCGCACCTGTACCTGCATCATCCAGGATATCTTGCGCGTACTGGCGGTAGAAGGTGAGACTATTTCTTACTTGTCGGACCACTGCGCGCGGCGTAATGGTGGCACCGGTAAAGCTGTCAAACTGCCCGCCGTCTTTGGTCACCGCCCAGCCTGCTGCTGCGGGGTTGTTCAGGCTCTTGCCCTGAAACGAGAGAATCCAGTTGCTTTTGGCCAAATCAACCTTGTCGCCAAGCCCCGGGGTTTCCTTGTGTTCGACCACCCTGACGCCAGTCAGTACGCCTGCCAGATTGATTCCCACAATCATCCGGATGGCGTCGGTGTATCCATCCGGAGCAGTGGTGGGAATAATCAGTGCAACCACCTGGTTTTGCCCATTTCGCACCAGCTGAATTTGATCACCCTCGCGCGAACGCAGCAGTGCGCGGCCCTCGGCGGGTATCTCTACCCTGTCCTCCAGTAGCAGCTCGCTGTGGTCGATGTTCTCAACCACTTCTGCCAGGGCGCGTTGCTCCATGCGCAACTGCGCCAATTCAATTTGTTCGCGCGTGCCGCTGTAGGTTGCGCCAAGCAGTGCCGCAGTCACCAGGGCAAAAAGCCCAAGCTTCAGGGCATTCAGCGTGGCCGGGTGTAGTTTAAGCGGGTCAGTCATTGGAATGCTCTCCCACCTTTAATTTCTTGGCCTTCTTGTGGCCATAAGTGCGAGGCTGGGTGTAGTAGTCAATGGTTGGCGCAGCGAAATTCATCAACATCACAGCGAATGCAACGGCATCCGGGTAAGAGCCCCATGCCCTTATGACGAATACCAGCAGACCCACCCCAATACCGAACACCAGCCGCCCCATGCGACTGGTCGCACCCGATACCGGGTCGGTAATGATAAAGAAGGCACCCATCATGGTGGCGCCACTGAGCAGATGAAAGAGCGGCGACCCGGTGCTGGTCGAGCTGCCGCTGTCGTAGAAGAGCAGGCTCAAGACAATCAGGGTAGCCAGCATGCCAACGGGCGCGTGCCAGGTGAATACGCGCCGATACAGCAGCCATAGCCCGCCAGCCAGAAAGGCCAGGTTTACCCATTCAAAGCCGAATCCGGCCCAGCGGCCCTGACTGAAGAGCTCAGTTTGACTGTATAGCTGTTCCAGAAGCAGGCTGCTGTTCTGTTTGACCAGATCAAGCGGGGTGGCGGCGGTAATACCGTCGAGAAGCTCGCGTGGTTGCAGCCCGAAAATAAGTCCGATGGCTTCGCCAAGGCTTGGGTTTGATGCGCCTTCAGCCAGCAGGGCGGCTGGCATTGGCCACTGGGTCATCTGAACCGGAAAGGAAAGCAGCAGAACCACGTAACCTACCATGGCCGGGTTAAAGGGGTTGAAACCAAGGCCGCCATAGAGATGTTTGGCAATGCCAATGGCGAAAACTATGCCAATCAGGCTGGCCCACCAGGGTGTGTAGGGCGGAATGGCAAGCGCCAGCAGGGCGGCGGTTACAACAGCGCTGAGATCACTGATATAAAAGAGCGCCGGCCGTTTTCGCAGGCGCACAATAAGCGCTTCGAGACCAACGGCCAGCAGGCAACACCAAACCAGATTAACCAGGTTACCCCAACCGAAGTGCCAGGTAAGCACTGCGAGACCGGGAACCAAAGCCAGTAACAGGTCGAGCATGACCCGATTGGCGTTTGCTGCTCCCTGTTTGTGGGTATGCGGGGATGAACTGGTTGCGATAATCAAGAAGCAGCTCCCGATTCCAGCTCGGCCAGTTTTGCCCGGCTTTGCTCAAGTTTTTCCTGCAGTTTTTGCTGGCCAGTTTCCAGCGCCTCGAGAGTGTCCGACCCTTCCTGACGCGCCTGTTCTATTCTGCCCTGGGCAGACTGGATCCGTTTTTCCAGACTGGCAATGGAATCCCGCAGTTTGTCCTGTTCGGGCATCGATGCCCGCTGCTGCGCCCGCTCTCGCGCTCGTTCGATTGCAGCCGATGCTGCGTCTTCCTGCGCTGTGGGCTGAGGCGATTCGAGTTTGCTCAGGCGCGCGCGCGCGTCAGCAAGTTCTGATTGCAGTTTTTTGCGCGAAGCTTCCTCTTCAGCCTGACTGATTTGGGTTTCAAGTTTTTCGATTCTGTCGCGTAGAGCCAGTAGTCGCGGATGTTCCGGGTTATCGGCAGAGTCCTGCGCCGAATTGCCTTTAACCCGCGCCATGGCAGCCGCCACCAGATCTTCTTTGGGTTCGCCCTTGGCCTGGCGAGCTTTTTCTGCACGGGCTTTGCGCTTGGCTTCTTTTTCTGCAGCTTCGCGCTCGAGTCGTTCATTGCGGGTTTCAAAGCGCACGCGGGCGCGGTCGGCGGCAATGCGTTCGCGTTCGGCTTCGCGAATTTCACCCTTGGCAGCTCGATAGTACTGCACCAGGGGAATGTTGCTTGGGCAAACATAGGAGCAGGCGCCACATTCAATGCAATCAAACAGGTTGTGTTGTTCAAGCGCATCGTGGTTTTTCGACTGGGCAAACCAGAGCAGCTGCTGTGGAAGCAATTCTGCCGGGCAGGCTTCAGCGCACGCGCCACAGCGAATGCAGGGCTGGGCTACGGGCGGGTCGGGGAATTCGCTGCGTGAGGGTACCAGCACGCAGTTGGTTATCTTGAGGATAGGGTTTTCAAGCCCATTCATGGCGAAACCCATCATGGGGCCGCCAAAAACAACCCTGTGCATTTCATCGGGCAGGTAGCCAATTTGTTCGAGTATTTCGCCCACCGGAGTGCCGATTCGCACCCGGTAGTTTCCTGGCTGTTTGAGCGCACGGCCGGTAAAGGTGGTAATTCGCTGTGTCAGAGGCTTTCCATCCCGAATTGCCTCGAGCGCGGCCAGGGCCGTGCCCGGGTTATGCACCACAATGCCAATATTGGCCGGAATGCCCCCGCTGGGAACCTCTTTGCCGGTAAGCAGTTGAACCAGCTGTTTCTCGCCCCCGGAAGGGTATTTGGTGGGCACTACAACCATTTCTATGCGGGTGTTCTCTATGGCGGTTTGCAGCGCCTCGATGGCGTCGTCCTTGTTGTCTTCGATGCCAATCAGTATGTGCTCTGGTTCGCCCAGCATGTAGGCAACCAGCTGAATGGCCTCAACCACCTGCTCAGGTTCGCTGCGCAACAGCTCGTGATCGGCGGTGATATAGGGTTCGCACTCGGCACAGTTGATGACGAGGGTATCGACCTTTTTGCCGGGCTTCAATTTGATATGTGATGGGAAGCCGGCGCCGCCCAGCCCAACCACGCCCATTTTCAGCACGCGATCAATCAGCTGCGCTGGTGGAACCTGGCGATAGTCTTCCAATTCTTCCTGCTTGACGCTCTCGTCACTGCCGTCACTTCGGATCACTATCGCCCGGGAGGGAAGCCCGGATACGTGCGATACAGGGCGCTCTTCGATGGCTTCGACAGTTCCGGAAATGCTGGCATGGATGGTGGCCGAAAATCTCCCGGCCGGTTCCGCAATGGTTTGCCCTCGAAGAACTCGTTCGCCAACCTCCACGCAGGGCAGGGCAGGCGCACCCGCGTGCAGTGCCAGGGGTAGCACTACGCGTGATGGCAGGGGCAGATCGGCCAGGCCCTTGTCCAGGGACAGCTGCTTGTTTTCTGGCGGATGAATTCCGCCCGGAATATCGAATATCTTTCTCACGCCGCCTCGTCGCCCTTAGTTACCCTGTCGGTGGTAATCAGGTCGCCAGATTTAAGACCCGATAAGGCTTCTCTGGTGGAGGCCGGCATCTGCCAGGCCCAGTGAGAGAGAGGCTGTTCAACCGGAAGCATATCAATGCAGTCAACCGGGCAGGGCTCCACGCAAAGGTCGCAGCCGGTGCATTCTGATTCGATGACGGTGTGCATCTGCTTGGCAGCGCCCAGTATTGCGTCGACCGGGCAGGCCTGGATGCATTTGGTGCAGCCGATGCACAGATCCTCGTGAATATAGGCGACTTTTTTGACTTCCGACTCGGTGCCATGTTCGGCGTCCAAAGGCTTGGGTTCTACGCCCAGCAGATCGGCCAGCGAGTTGATAGTGGCCTCACCGCCGGGAGGGCAGCGATTGATATCCACTTCTCCGGAAGCAATGGCGGTTGCATAGGGCCGGCAACCGGGAAAGCCGCACTGCCCGCATTGGGTTTGTGGCAGGATGGAATCAATTTGTTCGACCAGAGGGTCACCCTCGATCTTGAACTTTTCCGATGCCAGGCCAAGCAGGGCACCAAAGAAGACTGCCAGCCCGGCCAGGGCCAGAATCGATAGCCAAACCACGTTGTCGGCGATAAACCCCGTCACAGCCGAACCAGCCCGGTAAAGCCCATAAAGGCAAGCGACATCAGGCCGGCGGTGATCATGCCGATAGCGGCGCCGCGAAACGGCAGTGGCACGTCCGAAGCCGCGATGCGCTCACGCATGGCCGCAAACAAAACCAGTACAAGGGAAAAGCCTAAGGCAGCGCCGAAGCCGTATAGCGCGGATTGGAAAAAATTGTGGGTTTTGGCCACATTCTGTAGCGCCACGCCCAGTACGGCGCAGTTGGTTGTAATAAGTGGAATGTAAATGCCGAGAACCCGGAACAGCAGGGGGCTTGTTTTCTCGATAAACATTTTCGAGAAGGAAACCACCGCGGCTATCACCAGGATGAAGGAAATGGTTCGCAGAAATGTCAGGTCCAGCGGCAGCAAGAGCCACTCGTAGACAAGGTAACTGCATACGCTCGCCAGGGTTAGCACGAAGGTTGTTGCGGCCGACATGCCGATGGCACTTTCCAGCTTGGTAGACACGCCCATAAAGGGGCACAGTCCCAGAAACTGTACCAAAACGAAATTGTTCACCAGAATGGTGCCAACCAGTATGGTCAATAATTCAGTCATGAAATGTGCATATACCCTGACAGGTTGCCATTATCGGCTCAGGCCAACCTTCGTTCAATGCATAATAAATTCGATTTATATAACCGAAAGAAATAAATCGAGGCCTCAAGCGATGGCTGTGCCGGGTGGAATGCTGCTGGCCACCTCCAGAAGTTTCAAACCATTGCCGCCCGTTTCATCCGTGCAAAGTACCATACCTTCTGACAGACCAAATTTCATTTTTCGCGGCTCAAGGTTGGCCACGTAAATCACATGGCGACCCACCACCTCTTCGGGTTGATACCAGGCGCGAATTCCGGAAAAAACCTGTATATGGCCTGCGCCGGTATCCAGCACCAGTCGCAATAGCTTGTCGGCGCCCTCAACCAGTTCGCATTCGGTCACCCGCGCAACCCGCATGTCGACCCGGTCGAAATGCTTGAAGTCGATCAGGTCAGGCCCGGTTTGAGCCTTTTCGGCCTTGTTAGCGGGGAGCGCGGCTGCCTGGGTGGCACGATTTTCCTCGAGCATAGCTTCTACCTGTTTTGGGTCGATGCGGGTCATCAGCGGTGTGAATTCGCTTAATTCATGGTTTGGCAATGATTGAGGCTGATCTTCCCAGTCGAGAGAGCAGGCCAGAAAAGCGGCGCTTTTTTCGGCCAGTTCAGGAAGCACAGGCTGAAGGTACATCGCCAGCAGTCGGAACAGATTAATGGCGTCGCTACACACTTCAACGGCGCGAGCACGGGTATCGTCAGACTTGGCCAGCTTCCAGGGCTCCTCCCGAGCGATGTATTCGTTGGCACGGTCTGCCAGGGTCATGATCTCGCGAATGGCTCGACTGTATTCGCGTTTTTCGTAGTGCTGGGCAATCACCGGTGAAGCTGCCACTGCCTTGTCCCAGAGTTGCTGGTTGGCGATTTCAGGCAGGGTCTTGTTGTCGTTAAGACGCTTGAGAAAACCGCTGCAGCGCGAGGCGATGTTGATTACCTTGCCAACCAGGTCGGAGTTAACCCGGCTGACAAAATCCTCCAGGTTCAGGTCTATATCCTCTACGCCCGCGCCCAGTTTGGCGGCGTAGTAGTAGCGCAGCGACTCGGCCGGCAAATGTTTTAGCCAGCTGGCGGCATTGATAAAGGTGCCGCGGGATTTGGACATCTTGGTGCCATTGACGGTAACAAAGCCGTGAGCATGCACCTGGGTTGGCAGGCGAAAACCGGAAGACTTCAGCATGGCCGGCCAGAACAGACCGTGAAAGTTGATAATGTCTTTGCCGATAAAGTGATACAGCTCGGCTTTGCTGCCTTCGGCCCAGTAGTGGTCAAAGCTTATGCCTTCCCGCTGGCACAGGTTGGCAAAGCTGGCCATATAGCCGATAGGCGCATCCAGCCAGACATAAAAATATTTGCCAGGGTGCCCCGGAATTTCAAAGCCAAAATAGGGGGCGTCGCGACTGATATCCCAGGCCTGCAAGCCATCGTCCAGCCACTCTCGCAGTTTGTTGGCAATTTCATTTTGCAGGCTGCCGCTTTGCAGCCAGTCACGCAGGAAGGTATCGAACTGGGACAGGTCAACAAAATAGTGTTCGGATTCTTTTTCTACTGGCTTGCTACCGCTGAGTGCCGACACCGCATCGATGAGTTCTGCGGGAGTGTAGGTTGCCCCGCAGGCTTCGCAGTTGTCGCCGTACTGGTCGGGGGTTTTGCACTTGGGGCATGTGCCCTTGATAAAGCGATCGGCGAGAAACAGCCCCTTTTCTTCATCGAAAGCCTGAGTGATCTGCTTGCGCAGAATATGACCATTGCTCTTGAGAGCCTGAAATACCCTTGAGGCCAGCTCACGGTTTTCTTCCGAGTGAGTGGTGTAAAAATTGTCCAGGGCAATATCGAAGCCGGCGAGATCGGCTTCATGTGATTTCTTGATTGTCTCGATGTGCTGTTCCGGACTAACCCCGGTCTCCTCGGCCTTGAGCATAATGGCGGTGCCGTGAGCGTCGTCTGCGCAAACGTAATAGCAGCTGTTCCCGCGCTGGCGCTGAAAACGGCACCATATGTCTGTTTGGATGGCCTCGAGCATGTGCCCAAGGTGCAGTGGGGCATTGGCATAGGGCAGGGCGCTGGTAACCAGTATTTCTCGGCGATTCATGCGGGCTCGGGGCGGATTTTCCGGGGCGCGAAATATACCGATTTTTAACGCCAATTGCTAACCTGAGGTGTCTCTGTAGGTTGCACATATGAGATGCCGGTGCAACTATCGGTGGCCTATTTCAGAGGTGGTTGTATGAAGTTGAAGTGCGGTTTTCGCGGGCGCCTGGTCATGATGTGCGCGCTTTGCTTGGTGGCGAGTTGGTCTGCCAGTGCGCAAGAGACCTTTAGCCAGTGTTTGGTTAGGCTGCAGGACCAGGCTCAACAGCAGCAGCTGCCGGCCTGGATTGTTCAGGACGTGGTTCCTTTTCTGGAAAAACAGGAGCGCGTGGTTGAGCTCGACCGCAATCAGCCGGAATTTGTACAAACCTTCGGGCAGTATCTGGCTGCAAGGCTGACTCCCTCACGAATCGAGCGAGGCCGGCAACTTTACCTGCAGCATCGCAGCTTTCTTGATCAACTTACCCGCCAATACGGCGTGCCAGGGCAATACCTGGTGGCTTTCTGGGGGCTGGAGACCAACTTCGGCAGTTATCTCGGCACCATGCCCACTCTTGATTCGCTGGCCACTTTGGCCTGTGACCCGCGCCGCAGCGACTTCTTTACCGAAGAGTTTCTCAACGCGCTTCACCTCATGGACAGAGAACAGCTGCAGGTTGATCAGATGCGTGGGTCCTGGGCAGGGGCCGTGGGTCACACCCAATTCATGCCCAGCTCCTATTTAAAATATGCCTTGGATGGTGACGGCGACGGCCGGATAAACCTTTGGTCGAGCGAGCAGGACGCATTGGCATCGGGGGCCAACTTTCTGGCCAGCCTGGGCTGGGTAGCCGGCCAGCGGTGGGGGCGCGAAGTTCAGTTGCCGATGCAGTTTGATTATTTTTCCGTGGGGCTCAATCGGCCAAGAAGTGTGGGCGAGTGGGCAAGTTTGGGCTTGCAGACAGCCTTTGGCAGCGATTTGCCCGAAGCTGATTTTGAAGCTGCCGTGCTGGTTCCCTCTGGCGCCGGAGGCCCGGCATTCCTGGTATACGACAACTTTGAAGTGATCATGCGCTGGAATCGCTCGGAGTCTTACGCATTGTCCGTGGGCCTGCTGGCGAACCGTATTGCCGGCGCTGCCGGTTTGGTGGTGCAGCCGTCAAACGAGCCCGGAGTGCGTTACGAAGACATCGCCCGGTTGCAGCAGGTGCTTGCCGACATGAACTATAACCCCGGCCCTGTCGATGGCATATGGGGGCCAGCCACTCGCCAGGCGCTGGCAGCCTTGCAGCGCGACCGCGGGCTGGTTGCGGATGGCTACCCGACGCCTGAACTGGTCGAGGCACTTATTCGACCCGGGAGTACTCCATGATCGACATTAAACAGGGCTGGCAAGGCTTGAGCGGCCGCAGGCGCCTTGAGCTTTCCCTGGCTGCTCTGATGGTGCTGGTAT
>CAKZNR010000256.1 GCA_937129725.1 uncultured Cellvibrionales bacterium
CTTTGCCACGATCTCTGCAGAAATGGAATCTAACGGCCTGTTGATGATGCGTTCCGCATCATAATAATTATTGGCGTGCAGGCTTCACAAACCGCTGCCCGTGCGGCCCGCACGATAAATCTCGAATATCCATTATTTATGCCATGCTCCTCGGCTTCTCCTGCAGCGCACTGCCCTCGCGCCCTTTTTGAATCGGTCAGTCAGTAAACCACAATTATTCCGTGTATTTAAGAAGGGTTACCCCCGCCGCACCCTTCTGGGCCTGAAGTAGTTAAACAACCCCAGCCCCAGCAGAATAAGCCCACTGCCCGCCACTATGCGCAGGCTTAGCTGCTCGCCGTTCAGCACAAAGCCCAAATACAGGGCCAGCGCCGGGGTAACCAGCGGAATAAGGCTTACCAGGTTTACCGATATGCGCTGTATCAAGTAGAAGTAGCCCAGAAAACCAAACACCGAACCCACCACGGCCAAATAGGCCAGCGATATGCCCGACTGGTAGGTAAAGGCCTGCGGCGTGCTGCGGTCGAATACCAGCCATATCACCACCAGCATCAGACTGGCAAAGCTAAGCGAGCCCCACAGCTGGCGCACCGGTTCTACATTGGCCGCATAGCGTTTTACAAACAGGCTGCTCATGGAAAAACAGCACACGGCGCCCAGCAGAAGGGTTATACCCAGCGGAGCAGTAGGGCCCAGTTCGTCGCCCTGCAAAAAGATGGTGGCCAGCCCGGCCACTGCCACCAGCAGAGCCAGGTAGCGGCCTTTGGTCATGCTGTGGTCGTTGGCAATTACGCCCGAAAGTAGCCCCACCAAAAAGGGCGACAAGCCGAACAACACAGAAACCAGCCCCGAAGGAATGTGCTGCGCACCCAGATACACCAGCGGCATGGCCGGGCAAATGCCCAAGGCGCTGGAAAGGTACAGCTTCCAGTTTTGTGCCAGGCGCAGCTCGTAAATCCCAAACTGGCGCGCCACCGCCATAATAATGACCAGCGAGGCCAACATGCGGATGGTCACCGAGGTAATGGGGCTCATGGTGGTGCTGGACCATTGAATGGCCAGCGGCGTGGTAGACCACACTAACACCACAAAGGCATAAGCCGCCGGAATGGGCAGGGGCGTTTCTCGTTGCATAGCCGCCGGGCTTTTTAAGGCAGGCCGGGCATTGTACGCCCCTGTCCCGGGCGGCAAAAGCTGCACAGGGGCAACCATGCTCGGACAGCAGGGCTTGTACTGGGGCCAATTAGCAGTATGCTGGCGCCTTCATTTTTCTGCACGGGTTCCGCATGGCGCAGTACGTATACAGCATGAACCGGGTGGGCAAAATTGTGCCGCCCAAACGCGAAATTCTGAAAGACATTTCCCTGTCGTTTTTCCCTGGCGCCAAGATTGGTGTGCTGGGCCTGAACGGCGCCGGCAAAAGCACCCTGCTGAAAATTATGGCCGGCATCGACACCGACATTCAGGGCGAGGCGCGGCCTATGCCCGACATCCGCGTGGGTTACCTGCCGCAGGAACCGCAGCTGGACGACGACAAAACGGTTAAAGAAAACGTGGAAGCCGGGCTGAGCGAACCGCTAGACGCGCTTGCCAAGTTGAACGAGGTGTACGGCGCCTATGCCGATGCAGACGCCGACTTCGACGCCCTGGCCAAGCAGCAGGAAAAGCTGGAAGCGGTGATTCAAACCTGGGACGCGCATAACCTGGAAAACACCATGGAGCGCGCCGCCGAGGCATTGCGCCTGCCGCCCTGGGACGCCACCGTGGGCAACCTGTCGGGCGGCGAGAAACGCCGCGTGGCCCTGTGCAAACTGTTGCTGTCGCGCCCCGACATGCTGTTGCTGGACGAGCCCACCAACCACCTGGACGCCGAATCGGTTTACTGGCTTGAGCAGTTTCTGCACGAGTTTCCCGGCACCGTGGTGGCGGTCACGCACGACCGCTACTTTCTGGACAATGTGGCCGGCTGGATTCTGGAGCTCGACCGCGGCCGCGGCATTCCTTACGAGGGCAACTATTCCACCTGGCTGGAAGCCAAGGGCAAACGCCTGCAGCAGGAAGAGCGCGAGGAAGCTGCCCGGCAAAAGGCGCTGAAGCAAGAGCTGGAATGGGTACGCAGCAACCCCAAGGGGCGCCAGGCCAAAAGCAAGGCTCGCATGGCGCGCTTCGACGAGTTGAACTCGAAAGAATTCCAGCAGCGCAACGAGACCAACGAAATTTACATTCCGCCCGGCCAGCGCCTGGGCGATGTGGTTATCGAGTTCAAGGACGTCAGCAAAAGCTTTGGCGACAAGCTGTTGTTCGAGAACCTTAGCTTCAATATTCCGCCCGGTGCCATTGTGGGCATTATTGGCGGCAACGGCGCAGGTAAATCGACCCTGTTCAAACTGGTGGCCGGCGAAGAGCAGCCCGACAGCGGCAGCATTCGCACCGGCGAAACCACCGACATTGCCTTTGTGCAGCAAAGCCGCGAGAACCTGGACGACAGCAAGAGCGTGTGGGAAGCGGTTTCCGGCGGCCACGACATGCTGCAAATTGGCAATTACGAGGTGTCGTCGCGGGCTTATGTGGGGCGGTTTAACTTCAAGGGCAGCGACCAGCAAAAACGCGTGGGCGACCTTTCCGGTGGTGAGCGCGGCCGGCTGCATTTGGCCAATACCCTGAAACAGGGCGCCAATGTGTTGCTGCTGGATGAGCCGTCAAACGACCTTGACGTAGAAACCCTGCGCGCACTGGAAGACGCGCTGCTGAACTTCCCCGGCTGCGCCATGGTAATTTCGCACGATCGCTGGTTTTTGGACCGCATTGCCACGCACATTCTGGCGTTTGAGGGCGACAGCAAGGTGACCTTCTTCGAGGGTAACTTCAGCGAGTATCACGAAGACTGGACCAAGAGGAACGGTGGCGATGCCACGCCTAAACGGGTGAAGTATCGGAGTATTGGGTAGGAGATAACTGCACGAGGTCCTTCGACTCGCGCTGCGCGCTCGCTCAGGATGACGGGGAAAGGCGCGCTCACTCAGAGTGGCGGGAGGCCCTTCGCTGCGCTCAGGGCGACAGAAAGGCCAGGGCGGCGGGAGGTCCTTCGCTGCGCTCAGGATGGTGGGAAAGCTCAGGGTGGTGGGAAAGGTCAGGATGGCAGGTGAATACTGGCCCGCACGCCGCCGCTTTCGCGGTTGCTTAGTTCCAACTTGGCGCCCAGGCGTTCAGCAGCGCGGGTGGCAATGCTAAGCCCCAAACCAAAACCTTCCACGCTTTCCGACTGCATACGGGTAAAGGGTTGCTTCATGGTTTCCAGTTGTTCGTCGGGAATGCCGTCGCCCTCGTCTTCCACCGCGATTACCCAGCCGCCTTCGGGGTTGGCCGTTAGGGAAAGGTCTACGGCCCCGTCGGAGTATTTCAGGGCGTTTTCAATCAGGTTTTTTACCAGCCGGTCTAGCATGGGCGTGGAAAGCTTCATGCGAATTGCGCTGTCGGGGCATTGAAAACCAATCTCGCGGTCTTTGGCACCAAAGCGCATGTCGTCTACCAGGCCTTGCAGCTCGTCGCGCAGGTCGATTTCCTGCAGCTCTTCCTCTTCGGCATTTTCGGTGCGCGCCAGCATCAGTAGCTCGGATATCAGCCGGTTTAGCTGGTCGATCTCGTGCTCCAGCCGATCATACAGGGTGAGGTCGTCGCCACCATGCTCGGCTTTCGAGCGCACAATACCGGCCGCCATTTGCATGAGTGCCAGGGGTGCGCGCAGTTCGTGCGACACGTCGTACAGCAGGCGCTGCTTGGAATCCAGCAGGCCCTGAATGCGCTCCGACATTTCGTCGATGGCATTGGCCAGGCCGCCAATTTCGTCGCGCCGGCGCATCAGGCGGCGTTCCAGCTTTTTGTCGAGGTCGCCGCGACCCAGCGATTGCACATGGTCTTGCAGGCGCGAGATGGGGCGGGTAAGCAACAGGGTAAACAGCCAGCTGAATACCAGCGTGGTGGCCAGGGTGGCGCCAATGGCAGTAGGTGTCATCAGGTCGGGCAGCGGGGTGATCATTTCCGGAATGCTCACGTTGGCGATATAGCGCCCGCCGCTGGGGGTATCAATTAGCCAGCGCACACTGGCTTCGCGCTCGGGCCAGTTGGGATCGCCGTAAATCACTTCCTTGCTGATCAGGTCTTGCACCGCCAGCAAATCCTGCCGGGCGCTTTCGGGAATGCCGCTGCGGCGGAAAATTCGTGGCGTCACCTCCTGTTCGCTCTCGTACAGGTTAATGATGGTGTCTACCACGTAGCCGTAACGCTGGCTTACTTCAATTTTGGAGTAGTTTTCCTCGTAGCGAATATCAATCATTACCGTGGCAACGGCAACCAACAGCATGAAGCCGGCCCAGATAGCCAGGAAAAAGCGCCAGAAAAGCGTGCTGTTGGCTCGCATGCGAATACTACTTGGCGAACTGGTATCCCACGCCGCGAACCGTCACGATAAGGTCGCGGTCGGGAAAGTGTTTGCGCAGCGCCGTGCGCACGCGGCTAACGTGCACGTCAATGCTGCGGTCGTAGGGGGTAAGTTCACGGTGCAGTACCCGGCGGGTAAGGTCTTCGCGGCTAACCACCGAGCCGGCATTTTTCATCAGCTCGTTCAGCACGTCGAATTCGGCCGTGGTAAGGCCCAGCAGCTCGTCGCCCACCTTGGCCTGGCGTGAACCGGAATCAACCGAAATGCCGTGCAGCTCTACCTGCGACGGGCTCTCGGTTTTCACCTCGCCAGTGCGGCGCAGCACCGCCTTAATGCGGGCCAGCAGTTCGCGCGGGTTGCAGGGTTTGCCCAGGTAGTCGTCGGCGCCCATTTCCAGGCCCAGAATGCGGTCGATGTCTTCGCCGCGACCGGTAAGCATGATTACCGGAATGTGCCAGCGCGAGCGCACGATGGGTAGCAGTTCCAGCCCGGTCATGCCCGGCATCATGATGTCCATCACAATCAGGCTGTAGCCGGCGTCCGACTGCAACAGCGCAACGGCTTTCTCGCCGCTGTTGGCCGTGGCCACTTCAAAGCCGGCGCTGGTCAGGTACTGGCTGATCAGGTCGCACAGGGCCTTGTCGTCATCCACAATCAAAATTCGGTTTTCGCTAGTTTCCATTTGGTTCCTCACTGCGCCGCGGCTTCGCGACATTCCCCCAATACCAGGTACATACTTCCGTCGTACCGCTGATCATATATAAAGAAGCCCTGCTGGCAGAAGCCGTCCGTTTGCATCCAGGCCGCAATGGAGTCTTCTATTCGCTGCCGGTCAAACCGGTTGCCCGCCGGCTGGGTTTGGCCATCGCGAATATTGCGCAGGGTTGACGCCTCTACCTGCTGGCGAATACCAAACTCAAAGCGTTTGGCATTGTCGCTGCCCACCCGGGTTACATAGTGGTCGGGCTGAATAACCTGCGCCGAACCTGCACAGCCGTTTAACAGCGCAAGGCAAATGGCCAACGGCGCCACAGCGCCTGTCGTGCGGTTATTCATGGCTGGCTATTGTGACACAGGATGCACTGGGGTCTGGATAAAAAAAGGGCCCGAAGGCCCTTGAGGGTTCAGCTAGCCATCGAAGAATCGGGAGGGGGATTGGGCCAGCTGAGCAAAGCGATAGGTATTACAGCTGAATAGACACTTCAACCTGCTGAACCGAATCCGGTTTGCTGGCGTTCTCCAGGTACTGCAGGTTGCGCTGCATGTAGCCGCTTACTCGCGGGCTGTCACTAATTCGGTTCAGCACCTCTGAAGGCGTCAGGGCAACCGAAGGCAGTTGCTGCATTTCGCTGAGAACTTGCTGGCTTTCTGCCTGGGCAAGCGAAGACATGCCAAAAGCAGCTGCAATAACGGTTGCCGATACCAATACTTTAATTTGCTGTTTCATTTCGTTACCCCTGTGGGCTTGAGCGATGAGTCTATTCTGCATAGCCGCAGGTTAAGAGGCGTGCAGTGCCGGTAAAGATGTGTAAGTTTTTGGGCAGCAATCTTGGAAATCTGTGGCTTGGTTAATCTATTGCCAACTTATCTTTAGGGTTGGGCAGGCAAACAATTCCTTGCCGGGCTGGACTTTGGCGGCGCGGATTGGCTTTAATAACCACACTTGAAAGGCGCACCAATGCAGCATGCTGTTTCATTTAGGTGCGCCAGATAACAAAAACCAGCCCTGGGGACCCAATATGGCCTTTTTTCGCACCCTGATGGTGTGCCTTGTTGCACTCTTCTCGACCACCGCTGCCGCGCAAGACTTGAACCAGGCCAACACCGCCTGGATTTTAACTTCCACCGCGCTGGTGCTATTTATGACCATTCCGGGGCTGTCGCTGTTCTACGCCGGCCTGGTGCGCAGTAAAAACGTACTTTCTGTTCTTATGCAGTGTTTTGCCATTACCTGCGCGGCATCCATTGTGTGGCTGCTGGTGGGGTACAGCCTGGCTTTTGGCGAGGGCAATGCCTTTATTGGCGACGCTTCGCGATTTTTCTTCGCCGGCATGGGTGAAAACAGCATGGCAGGCGACAT
>CAKZNR010000257.1 GCA_937129725.1 uncultured Cellvibrionales bacterium
CTTCCGCTCTCGCTAGAGGGCGCCCTCTGCGGGCCTCTTTGCTCGCTGGCCCGCATCACACCCTTTATAAACTGACAACCTAACCGCTGCCGGGTGATACAGCTTCGCAGGCAAACCGGCCTGCTGTCAGACCTCTACCTTCTCTCTTTTGGGCGCGTGCGCGCTGTAGCTTAGAGTCAACTCGTCGGTCTTCTCGTCGAGCTCGACATCAACCACACCACCGCCCACCAGGGCTCCAAACAGCAGCTCCTCGGCCAGAGGTTTTTTGATTTTGTCGCTAATCAAACGGGCCATGGGGCGAGCCCCCAGTTTTTCGTCATAGCCCTTCTCGGCCAGCCAGCGTCTGGCGGCCTCATCCACTTCAATTTGTACCGACTTTTCGTCCAGTTGCGCTTGCAGCTCAACCAAAAACTTGTCTACTACGGTTTTGATCACGTCCAGCTGCAAGCCATCGAACTGCACAACGGCATCCAGCCGGTTGCGGAACTCCGGTGTGAAGCTCTTGCGAATCGCCTCCATACCGTCCGGCTGGTGGTCTTGCCGGGTAAAGCCCATGCTGTTGCGAGCCATCAGTTCGGCACCGGCGTTGGTTGTCATCACCAGAATAACGTGGCGGAAATCTGCCTTGCGGCCATTGTTGTCGGTCAGGGTGCCGTGATCCATTACCTGAAGCAGCAGGTTGAACACTTCCGGGTGCGCCTTTTCTATCTCGTCCAGCAGCACCACAGCATGCGGATGCTTGGTAACGGCGTCGGTAAGCAAACCGCCCTGATCGAAACCCACATAGCCCGGAGGCGCGCCTATCAACCGGGAAACCGTGTGGCGTTCCATGTATTCCGACATGTCAAAACGCAGTAATTCGATGCCCAGAATATTGGCCAGCTGGCGCGTCACTTCTGTTTTGCCCACCCCGGTTGGGCCGGCAAACAGGAAAGAGCCGATGGGCTTGTCCGGGCCTTTTAGGCCAGCTCGCGACAACTTGATAGCGGTCGCCAGGGTACCGATTGCCTCGTCCTGGCCAAACACCACCATTTTTAGTTTCTCGTCGAGATTGCGCAGCTGCTCTTTGTCGCTGCTGGAAACGCTTTTTTCCGGGATGCGTGCGATTTTGCTGACCACCTTTTCGACGTCTTCGGCTTCGATCAGTGTTTTACGCTGATCTTGGGGCTGCAATACCTGGTAAGCACCCGCCTCATCAACCACATCGATGGCCTTGTCTGGCAAAAAGCGGTCGTTGATATGACGTGACGCAAGCGCAGCGGCGCTTTCCATGGCGCCATCGGAATATTTAAGGCCGTAGTGGTCCTCGAAGCGCGAGCGCAGCCCTTTTAGAATTTTTACCGTGTCTTCTACCGATGGCTCGGGCACATCGACCTTTTGAAAACGACGGGACAGGGCGCGGTCTTTCTCGAAAATACCGCGGTACTCCTGATAGGTGGTGGAACCGATAATGCGAATTTTCCCGGAGGTCAGAGTGGGCTTGAGCAGGTTGGATGCATCCATCACTCCGCCCGACGCCGCGCCGGCCCCGATAATGGTGTGAATCTCGTCGATAAAGAGAATTGAACCTTCCTCTGCCACCAGATCGGCCAGCACGCCTTTCAGGCGTTTTTCGAAGTCGCCGCGGTACTTGGTGCCCGCCAGCAAGGCGCCCATGTCCAGCGAGTAGACATTGCTATCTTCCAGCACCTCGGGCACTTCGCCGTCCACGATCATACGCGCCAGGCCTTCGGCAATGGCGGTTTTGCCCACACCCGACTCACCTACCAGCAGGGGGTTGTTCTTGCGGCGCCGGGCCAGAATCTGGCTTACTCGCTCGACCTCATGGAGGCGACCGATCAATGGGTCGATGCGATCTTCACGCGCTTGTTCGTTCAGGTTGACCGCGTATTCGTCCAGGGGGCGTTTGGCCGCCGGCTCCTGACTGCCTTCGATTTCCTCTTCCCCGGACACCGGCTCTTCGCCCGGTTCGTAACCGGCTCCGCTACTGCCGTGGCTAATGAAATTAACCACGTCGATACGATTGATGTCCTGCGCTTTTAGCAGGTAAACCGCGTGGCTCTCGCTTTCACTGAAGATGGCAACCAGCACATTGGCGCCGGAGCACTCTTCGCGGCCAGACGACTGCACATGAAAAATGGCCCGCTGCAGGACGCGCTGGAAGCCCAGGGTGGTTTGCACTTCCCTGCCCGAGTCGATCTCGTCTTCTTCAAGCACCGGGGTGGTTTCTTCGATGAACTCTCCCAGCTGATCGCGCAGCAGAAACAGGTCGGCCCCACAGCCGCGCAAAACATCGACAGCGGCCTGATTGTCGAGCAACGCCAGCAGCAGATGTTCGACCGTCATAAACTCGTGACGTTTTTTGCGCGCGTCCTGAAACGCCATGTTCAGGGTGAGTTCTAAATCTCGACTAAGCAAAAGGAGTCTCCTATTCGTCGCCGTCGTCGTCAGATGCCGGTTCGACATCTGACAGCAGGGGGTGTTCGTTCTCTCTGGCAAACTGGTTGACCATATGCGACTTGGTTTCAGCTATGTCGCGCGGGAAAATACCCACAACCGCTTTTCCCTGGGTGTGGATGGTGAGCATGATCTGGGTTGCCTTCTCCCGATCCATACCGAAGAAGTGCTCGAGAATCTGCACAACGAACTCCATCGGCGTGTAGTCGTCGTTAAGAATCACAACCTTGTAAAGTGGCGGCCGCTTCAGACGGGGCTTGGCTTCCTCGAGAAGCAAACCTCCATCGGACTGGTCTTCACGGCGACTGGGACTGTCTGGCATAGACCTTTACCTCCGGCTCAATTCTAACTCAATCTGGTGTCAGTTCAGCGCCCTTCAAGTGACAATTCAGACAGCCGGACCGCCTCTTTTGCCCCTTGAAAAGCTCACTTTTCCTGCAAAACCTTGACAGAAAAGGGGTTTTGGGTCAGTTTCGCAACTGTGGAATAAAAGATGTATCCACATGCTTATGATATTTGTGCTGACCGGAGAGGGAGGAGCTATGCCGACCGGAACAGTAAAGTGGTTCAACAATGCAAAGGGCTACGGTTTCATACTTTGTGATGAAAGCCAGAGCGACGTATTTGCGCACTATTCAGCCATCGAAATGGATGGTTATAAAACCCTGAAAGCCGGGCAGATGGTTGCATTCGACCTGGTTGAGGGCGACAAGGGGAAACACGCCGAAGTGATTCGGCCGGTTGAGGAAGAATCAAGCGAAACTGCCGCTGCGGAAGCCGGCTAGCCAGCTAAAACGCCTGATACCCGTTACCCGCAAAATGCCCGCGGGTTTGCGGCTGGTTAGCCATGCGCAGATTGTGGGAAAATAGGCCCCCTACCTGCACCGGGACATTGCCCTGAACTCTCTGTCGGAACAACATCTCACCGTTGCCTGCGTGGTTGAGCGGCAGGATCGCTTTTTGCTGGTTGAAGAAGTGATCGATGGCAAGCCATGCATTAACCAGCCTGCCGGGCACGTCGACCCGGGAGAGCACCCCGCAGATGCCGCCGTGCGCGAAACCCTGGAGGAAACAGGCTATCGGGTGCAGCTTACGCATTTTCTGGGCATCAGCGTGCTGGATACTCCCAACGCGGGCACCTATTACCGGCTAAGCTTTGTGGCTGAAGTGATTGAACAGCTTAAAGATGCCGTGCTTGATCAGGGCATTTTACGCGCCGTATGGAAAACCGCCGACGAAATTGAGCAAATGAATAATTTGCGCAGCCCGTTGGTGCGCGACGATATCGCCCGGTTTCGGCGTGGGCAGCGCTTTCCCTTGTCACTGCTAGCCGATACCATTCGCACCCCCTGAAGCAACGTCCCACCGCTATGAGCCAGAAGCAAAAAGTGATTGTAGGCATGTCCGGCGGCGTGGACTCGTCGGTCAGCGCCCGCTTGCTAATGGCTCAGGGCTACCAGGTGGAAGGCCTGTTCATGAAAAACTGGGACGAGGACGATGGCACCGAATACTGCACGGCCATGCAGGATCTGGCTGACGCCGAAGCGGTGTGCAACCGCCTTGATATCACGCTGCACACCGCAAACTTCGCAGCCGAGTATTGGGACAATGTGTTCGAGTACTTTCTGGAGGAATACCGCAGCCTGAGAACGCCCAACCCGGATGTGCTGTGCAACAGCGAAATCAAGTTCAAGGTGTTTCTCGAATATGCCGAAGCGTTGGGAGGCGACTTTATCGCCACCGGGCACTATGCGCGCACTCGCGCTGGCGAGAGCTCAACGGAGCTGCACAAGGGCCGCGATGGCAACAAGGACCAGAGCTACTTTCTGCATGCAGTAGGCCACGAAGCATTCGATCGCACCCTGTTCCCGCTGGGAGATCTTGAAAAACCACAGGTGCGAGAAATGGCGCGTCAGTGGGGCTTTGACAACAGTGGCAAGAAGGACAGCACGGGTATCTGCTTTATTGGCGAAAGGCGATTTCGCGATTTTCTGAAAACCTATCTGCCAGCGCAGCCAGGTGAGATGGTAACCACTGATGGCACCCTGGTGGGGCAGCACGAAGGCTTGATGTACTACACTCCCGGACAGCGCCAAGGGTTAGGCATTGGCGGCGTGAAGGGCTATCCGGACGAACCCTGGTACGTGGTTGATAAACAGCTTGAACAAAACCAGTTGCTGGTAGCTCAGGGAGAGCACCCCCTGCTCTACTCAAACGCACTGGTTTGCAGCCGGGCTCATTGGATAAGTGGAAATGACGAGGATGCAAAACTGGCGACACACAGCAAAACCCGCTACCGACAGGCCGATCAGGCGTGCCGTTTGAGCGAAATGCCACAGGGCCGACTGAAAGTGGAGTTCGATGAACCGCAACGAGCCATTACTCCCGGCCAATACGTGGTGTTTTACAATGGCACTCGCTGCCTTGGCGGCGCAGTAATCGAGGAGGCACTCAACTGATGTTTGGCAGCGGCTATTTCCGGGAAAAAACCCTTGCGCTTGCGGGTAGCATGCAAGCTCTGGTTTGGGTTGACGAAACGGCCACGCATGGCAGCCTGCAGGACGCTACCGGCTCAATCGATGCCAACCTGGCTCTGTTTTTGAGCCAGGATCCGGCCGAAACCGAGCAGGCGATCAAGCAAATACTGGACTTTCAAACCGGCCTGCGTGTGCTGGCTCGTCTGTCGTCACCTCTGGAAGCCGAAACCCAGCGCCAACTGGGCTACCTGATCCAGCTTGTTCAGGTTGCCACGCAATTCAGCCGAAACGGGCAAATGATGCAGCGCGTTGGCGAGGAATTGCCGCGCATTGCATCGCTTGAGAATGATCGCGAAACACGCCTGCAGGCCATTGGCGAACTATACGAGCAAACCATCAGCACCCTGGAAACACGTATCCAGGTGCAGGGCGCCCAGGGCTATTTACGGCAGCCTGATATCGCCACAAACATTCGTGCCCTGTTATTTTTAAGTATACGATTCCTTTTGCTTTGGCAGCAGCAGGGCGGCAAACGCATCGACTTTCTGCTGCGACGCAATTCCATTGCTGGCCAGGCCAGCGACCTGCTTCGCAGTGTGACCCACTAACCAGGAAACCCGAATACCCATGCAGCTTTCAGAAATTACCGCGGTATCACCCATTGACGGGCGCTATGCCTCGAAAACCGAATCTTTGCGAACCATTTTCAGCGAATACGGCCTGATGCATGCCCGGGTTGAGGTGGAAGTGCGCTGGCTGCAAAGCCTGGCCGCGAACCCCGGCGTGGAAGAGCTGGCTGCGCTTTCAGCCAGTGCCAACGACGAGTTGGACAGGCTGGTAAGCGATTTTGACATGAAGGCTGCCGAGCGCATTAAAGAGATAGAGCGCACCACCAACCATGACGTCAAAGCGGTTGAGTACTATATTCGCGAGCAGGTGAAGCATTCGGGTGAACTGGCTGATGCCAGCGAATTTATTCACTTCGCCTGCACCTCCGAAGACATCAACAACCTGTCCTACGCTCTGATGATGAGCCGGGGACGAGACGCTGCCTTGCAAAACCTGGGCAGGATCGAAAGTAAATTGGTGGAAATGGCCCACGCGCTGGCCAACACGCCCATGCTTTCCCGCACGCATGGGCAACCGGCATCGCCTTCCACCATGGGTAAGGAAATTGCCAACGTGGTTTATCGCCTGCGCTGCCAACAGGACTGCCTGCGGGCTATCGCCATAAAGGGCAAAATCAACGGCGCTGTGGGCAACTACAACGCCCATCTCAGCGCCTACCCCCAGGTAGACTGGCCGGCCCATGCGAAGGCATTTGTGGAAAGCCTTGGGCTGCAGTGGTTGCCCTACTCCACCCAGATTGAACCGCACGACGGCGTAGCGGAAATATGTCACGCGCTATCCCGCATCAATACCATCCTGATTGATCTGGACCGGGATATCTGGGGCTACATCTCGCTGGGTTACTTCAAGCAAAAGGTCATTAAAGGCGAGGTGGGCTCTTCTACCATGCCACACAAGGTAAACCCGATCGATTTCGAAAACTCCGAGGGCAACCTGGGGCTGGCGAATGCACTACTGGGTCACCTGGCCGACAAACTGCCTATTTCGCGATGGCAGCGCGACCTGACCGACTCCACCGTGCTGCGCAACCAGGGCGCTGCTTTCGCCTACTGCCTGATTGGCTGGGCCGCATTGAGCAAGGGCCTGGGTAAACTGGAAGTGGCCGCCGAGCGAATGCTGGCCGATCTGGACGCCAATTGGGAAGTGCTGGCCGAGCCGATTCAAACCGTGATGCGTCGCTACCGCATTGACGGCGCCTACGAAAAGCTGAAAGACCTCACCCGGGGCCAACGGCTGGATGCCGCGCAGGTGCGTGCTTTTGTCGAAGGGCTGGATATTCCGCAGGCAGCCAGGGACGAGCTAATAGCCCTTAGCCCGGCAACCTACCTGGGCAACGCAGCCGAGCAAGCAAAAGCGATCTAATTCCGGCCAAAGCTGACGCCCCGATCTGTTATCTGGGAAGCAGATAAGCCGGCATGCTGGCCGCACCCGAATCGGGCCAGCGCGGGTCCACACCGCCCTTCAGCACGCCATCTTCCAGCATGATGGTTTCGGCTTTCCCCCACACGCGGGGGTCGCCGTCAAACACGTGCCCTCGAAGCTCCATCAGGTGCCTTGTATCGGCCGATATACCCGACTCCCAGCGGATGCTGTCAGGCATCCATTGATGGTGAATACGGGGCACACTGACCGCCTGCGCCGGGCTCATATCGTGCTCCAGTATGTTCAGTATGACCTGCAGTACGATAGTAATAATGGCACTGCCACCCGGCGAACCGGTTGCAATAACAGGCTTGCCCTCCTGGTCGAATACCAGTGTAGGCGTCATGCTGGACAGGGGCCGTTTGCCGGCTTCGACGGCGTTGGCATCGCCACCTAGCAGTCCGAAACCGTTCGGCACGCCGGGAGCCGCGGCAAAATCATCCATTTCGTTGTTCAAAAGAAAACCGGCGCCCTGCACGGCAATTCCATTGCCGTATGAAAAATTGATGGTATAGGTGTTGGAAACCACGTTGCCTTCACCGTCCCAGACAGAATAGTGGGTAGTTTGCGGACTTTCGGGCGGCAAATAACGACCCGGCTCTATTTGCGTCGAGGGGGTCGCCTGGTCGGGCTGGATACGATCGGCAAGGGCTTGCAGGTATTCGCCGTCGAGAAGGTTGGCCACGGGCACATCGACAAAATCCGGATCACCCAGGTACTTGCTGCGATCGGCGTAGGCATAGCGCATCGCCTCAACCAGATAGTGCAAATAGTCTGCCGAGTTGTGTTCGTATTGGCCGATGCCCAATCGCTCGAGCACACCGAGAATTTGCAGCAGGTGAACACCGCCCGAGGATGGCGGTGGCATGGAAACCACCCGGTAACCTCCATAGTTACCCACAACCGGATCTCGCCAGCGGGGTTGGTAGTTAGCAAGGTCGTGCAGGCTAATCAGGCCATTGTGGCGCTGCATTTCATCAACAATTAGCTGTGCCGTCTCGCCGAGATAAAAGCCGTCTCTACCCTGCTCGGCAATGCGCGCGAGGGTATCGGCCAGGTCGACCTGGCGAAACAAATCGCCCGCAGCCGGAGGGGTGCCACCGGGCAAAAAGTACTGGCTGGATGACTCATAGCGCACAAATTTTGCGGCCGACTGGGCAAAACTCCAGGCCTGTGCTTCACTGACCGGGAAACCGTCACGGGCAAGAGCAATGGCCGGCGCCAGAACCTGCTGGCGCGTCAGTTTGCCGAAGCGCTCCTGCGCATCGAGAAACCCGGCTACCGTGCCTGGCACGCCGCTGGACATGATAGAGCTGCGCGACAACCAACTGTCGGCATTGCCCTGCTCGTCAAGAAACATATCCCGGTGCGCCGCCGACGGGGCCATCTCGCGGTAGTCCAGCGCATAGGTTTCGCTTGTTTCGGCAATGTGGATCATCATGAAACCACCGCCGCCAATGTTGCCCGCCTGAGGCAGGGTAACGGCAAGTGCAAAACCGGTAGCCACGGCGGCATCGACGGCGTTACCACCCTGTTCCAGTATTTGTGCACCCACCTCGGCTGCCAGTTTTTCCTGTGCCACAACCATGCCGCGCTGCGCATCAACTGCTAGCGAATGGAAACGCGAATCACGCTCGAGAATTTGGGCCTGCGCCCAGGAAGTAGAAACAAGGGTTAGCAGAATTGCCAATGGGTAACGCATATAAATCTCGTGCTTATGTGTGGAATTAGCTGGGTGAAACAAGCCCGATGCGCAACGCCTTCGAAAGGGCCTGCGCACGGTTGTCACATTCCAGCTTGCGATAAATATTGCGCAAATGGAACTTCACTGTGCGCTCTGCAATATTGAGAATTTTGGCGATTTCCAGATTCGATTTACCCACGGCACACCATTTGAGCACCTCCATCTCACACCGGGACAAATCGGGGGCCTGATGAAAGCCGCTTCGCGGCAGAATTTCATTCAGATGCGGCAACAAATGCGAGCTCAGGGTGCATTGCCTACGCGTGGGCGGCTTATCTCCGGTAGTAAGGGCAGTGATGGCAGTGAGATTGGGAGAATAACTGGAACGCCGGCCGTAAATTACCCCATGCCGCAGCCCTGCCTCAAGCGCCAGCTTGCGGAACTGACTGCCGCGCCAGGCCTTGCTGCCATGGCGGATTGCCAACCTGGCTGCCTGAGCCCAGGTCATAGGTTGCCCGGTGTACAGAGAGGCCTGCACCACTGGGTCTTGCGCCGACATTTGCAGTAATCGATAGGAATTGGCCCAACCCGACTCCACGCCAAAAGTAATAATCTCGAATGAGCTGGTTTCAGGGTCGGGCGCCGCGCGTGAAAGGGCAAATATAGCCCCCTGTACCCCACTGATGCGTGCCAACCTACCCCAGAGTTCAGACAGCTGGTCGAGCGAATTAACCAGTAGAAATGCATCCACCAGTTCAAGAATGGAGCGGTAATCAGGTTCGCTGTTGCTGGTGCGTCCAACAATCTTCGATTTTGCGGTATTCAAGGTGCTTTTCTCTGGGTTACCTGCGCAAGTTTACTTTAAGCCCCATTTGAGGGACAGAAAAGGCAAAACCTGTCCTTTTGGACAGGTGACGCTGGATAAACAGACCAGTAAATTAGACCCCATCGACAAGGTTTGTCGATGGAAAGTGATAAGGATATCGCTGAACAGGGACGTAGCCATGCCCGCTTTGCCAGAAGGATCTGGGAGGCGGGCGCTTTTCCTGCCTTTACCCTTCGGTATAAAACCTCACTTGTGCTTCCTAACCGCTACCGGCTTGCGGTGCGTGTGCTATTCAATTGCCTCCGTAACTCCGCCCAATAAAAAACCCCGCCAAAGCGGGGTTTGTAAGAAATAACGGCCTTGCCCTACTCTTCCTCTTGCGCCTGTTCGACCGGAGCCTCTGGCGTTTCAGTTGCCTTTTCCGGCACCCCTAAAGCCATGTCTTTCAGGGTTTTCTCCAGGTAATCCATTATTTCCGGGTTTTCCAGCAGGAAGTTACAGGCATTGGACTTGCCCTGGCCTATTTTGTCGCCCTTGTAGGCGTACCAGGCGCCTGATTTATCCACCAGCCCGTGCTTAACCCCCAGGTCGATAATCTCGCCGGCCCGGTTGATGCCGCCACCGTAGAGAATTTGAAATTCGGTTTGCTTGAAGGGCGGCGCAACCTTGTTTTTAACCACCTTCACGCGGGTTTCGTTACCGATAACCTCGTCGCCGTCTTTAACCGCGCCAATGCGACGGATATCCAGCCGAACCGACGAATAGAATTTGAGTGCGTTACCACCTGTGGTGGTTTCCGGGTTGCCGAACATCACGCCGATTTTCATGCGGATTTGGTTAATAAAAATAACCAGGCAGTTGGTTTGTTTAATGGTGCCGGTGAGCTTGCGAAGCGCCTGTGACATCAAGCGGGCCTGCAGGCCGACGTGGGAATCGCCCATGTCGCCTTCAATTTCTGCTTTGGGCACCAGGGCGGCAACCGAGTCGATGACAACCACGTCGACGGCACCGGAACGCACCAGCATTTCGGTAACTTCCAACGCTTGCTCACCGGTATCGGGCTGGGACAGGATGAGACCGTCTACATCAACCCCAAGCTTTTCAGCGTAAACGGGATCCAGCGCGTGCTCGGCGTCAATGAAAGCGCAGGTAGCGCCCTTTTTTTGTGCCTGGGCGATTGCGCTGAGCGTTAGCGTGGTTTTACCGGAACTTTCCGGGCCGTATATTTCGACCACTCTGCCTCGCGGCAGGCCACCAATACCCAGCGCGATGTCGAGGCCAAGCGAGCCGGTGGAGTAGCTGGGAATGGAAACGCGAGGCTCGTCGCCCATGCGCATCACCGTGCCTTTGCCGAACTGACGCTCGATTTGGCCAAGGGCCGCGGCAAGTGCTTTTTCTTTGTTCTGGTCCATTCGTGCTTACCTCAAAAATACTGTATATGTGAACAGTATATCTATTTTCAGGGGTTTGACCAGCCCTGTGCCGAAATTAGCAACTGGCTGACCGCAAAATCGATACTCTGCCTGCGTACTTGCTGCCTGTCACCCTCAAATAAACAGGTGCGTACCTGATTATTTTCTGCGCTACCTGCCGCAAAACAGACGGTGCCCACGGGTTTTTCGTCGCTACCACCATCGGGACCCGCAATACCGGTAACCGAGACAGCCAAATCGGCCCCAGTTAGCTTGATTGCCCCTTTCAGCATGGCCAGGGCACAGGCCTCGCTGACGGCGCCATGGGTTTGCAGCAGCTCTTCTGGCACCTGCAGCAATTGATGTTTAAGTTGGTTGGAATAACTGATGACACCGCCCAGATACCAGGCCGACGAGCCAGACACCTGAGTGAGGGTTTCACCCACTCCTCCGCCGGTGCAGGATTCGGCCGTTGCCAGCATCAGTTTTTTTTGCAGGCAAATGGTCGCCAGCGACTGCAGCTGCGCATCAATGTTGGGCTCGGCTGTGTTCATTGACGCACCCCCGGCAAATATTCTTTCGCTTGCAGCCTATTCCCACTCGATTGTGGCTGGCGGCTTGCTGGAGATATCCAGCGTGACGCGGGATATTCCCGGAATCTCGTTGATAATGCGGCTGGATACGCGGTCGAGAAACTCGTGCGAAAGATGCGCGCTTCGCGCGGTCATGAAGTCGATGGTTTCCACCGCACGCAGCGACACCACATGGGCGTAGCGGCGTGCATCACCTACCACGCCAACCGAGCGCACCGGCAGGAACACCACAAAGGCCTGGCTGACCTTGTGGTACAGGTCGGCGGCTCGCAACTCTTCGAGGAAAATAGCATCGGCCTCGCGCAGGGTATCGGCGTGTTCTTTCTTTAC
>CAKZNR010000258.1 GCA_937129725.1 uncultured Cellvibrionales bacterium
CCGGATAAATATGGAACAGGTCGTGCTGCGGCAGCCCCTGAATGTCGCCAAATTCAGGCAGGTACCGCCCCAGAATGCCATATCGGGCCATCATTTGAAGGGGCACGGACAGGTGATCCTGGGATTCCAGTAGCTTGACAAAAAGTTCTCGGTGCTCAGGTTGTCGGCGGTAGTTTCCATCGATGATGCTGGCATATTCACGCAGCAGACGGATGGTACCGGCTTGAATACCGCGAATTTTCTTGTCGCGTGACAGCAATACGAAAATTTCCAGCAACGCCGACGGAGTTTCCTCGAACACTTGCGCGCGCCGGGCTTCCAGCAGGTCATCTCTTATCTGGAATCGGTCGTTTACAATCTTGATATCGCCCGAATCGGTGTCCTTGGTCAGATGGTCGCCGAGAACCTGCATCAGAACATCACTGATTACGCGAATTGCGGTAACCGAGCGGTAGTAGTCGCGCATGAAAACTTCCACGGCAAGGCGTTCGGGCGTGTCTTCATAGCCCAGCAATTCACTGAGTTGGCGTTGGTAGTCAAACTGTAGCTGATCAATCGGCTTGCCGGTAATCATGTGTAAAGCAAAGCGAACCCGGGCGAGAAAGGATTGCGCGGCAGCCAGGGTGGTGTATTCCTCCTCCGTGTATACCTTGCGACCGGCAAGCTGTTCCAGCCCGGCTACCCCATATATACGCCGGGCAATCCAGTTTATGTTCTGGATGTCGCGCAAGGCGCCAGGAGACTCTTTGACGTTGGGCTCCATGTCGTATTCAACGATGCCGTGCTTTTCATGGCGCTGGCGTTGCTCTTCGGCTTTTCCGCGATAAAAATCCTGTTCGCTCCAGATGCGGTTAGGTGCAATCAGTTCGTTCAGGTCGAGCCGCAGTTGCTCGTCGCCCACAATAGTGCGGGACTCGATCAGGTTGGTCATCACAGTGAGGTCGCCCTGCGCTGTCGACGCACACTGGCGCGCGGTTCGCACGCTGTGCCCCACTTTTAAACCGATATCCCAGAGCAGTGTGGTTAGCTTCAGGATGGAATCGCGATACTTGTGGTGGTTGTCCTTGCGCGTGAGAAACAGCAGATCGATGTCCGACTGGGGATGCATGTCCATGCGACCGTATCCGCCAACTGCCACAAGTGCGATGTCATCGTCCCACTTGAATAGATTCCAGGAGTGATAAATAAGCCGGTCCAGAAAACGTGCGCGGTCGCGGGTTAGGCGGCTGACATTTTCACCTTCCCGAAACCGGTTAAACAGGTGGTCGTCGCCGGCCTGCAATGTCTTTTTAAGATGATCGAGCTGCCTTGAACTGGGCAGCTCGCGCAGCGCGCGTTCGAATTTTGCCTCGGCAAAGAAACACAGCTCACCCTCTTCAGGTCGAACAAAGCGGCGTTCGCGTTTGAACCAGATCAAAAGGATTCCTCGGGTCGGGCAGTAAAGACTTCTACGCCGTCTGCGGTAACGCCCATGGTGTGCTCCCATTGAGCAGAAAGCCGGCCGTCTTTGGTGACCACGGTCCAGCCGTCGGGTTTTAACTTGGTCTTGAAGGTGCCCGCATTCACCATGGGTTCAATGGTGAAGCACATGCCTTCCTGCAGTTCCATCCCGGTGCCGGCGCGACCGTAATGCAAAACCTGCGGATCTTCATGAAACACCTTGCCAATGCCGTGACCACAGTAGTCCCGCACAATAGAATAGTAGTTGCCTTCGGCGTGCTTCTGTATCACTTCGCCAATGTCGCCCAGGCGGGCTCCCGGGCGAACCAGTTCGATCGCACGGTAAAGGCATTCCTGGGTGATATCTACCAACCTGCGAGCATGGTTGGGCACATCTCCCACCAGAAACATTTTGCTGGTATCTCCGTGGTAACCCTCTTTTATGACAGTGACGTCAATATTGATGATGTCGCCATTTTTTAGTTTGCGTTTGTCATCGGGAATACCGTGGCAAACTACCTGGTTAATCGAGGTGCAGACGCTCTTGGGGAAGCCACGGTAATTCAGCGGTGCCGGGATGGCCTGCTGTTGCTCCACAATGTACTGATGACAAATTCGGTCGAGCTCGCCGGTGCTTATACCCGCCACCACGTGGGGGTCTATCATTTCAAGCACCTCGGAAGCCAGCTTGCCGGCTACGCGCATCTTGTCGAATTCTTCGGGGGTTTTCAGGCTTACGGCCATTCTTCTGTATAGGGTCAAAAGGCCGGCCATTGTACATTTTTCTCGACCAGTATTCAGGTGTGATTATCGGCTGCTAACCTGCGCAACCAGTCATGCTGCGCTCATGATGCAATGCTTCGAAAACAGGGGTACAATGCGGTCCCTTTCCGGCCGGTACTGAAGCAATTCAGGGGTGCTAAATCTGTTTTGGCAGCACTCCTGGCCGGGTTCGTAGCGGTGCCACAAATCGCTGAAACCTGATTCATGTCTGTCCACGTTAGGGTGAATGACAACCTATGAAACCATCGGTTAAACCCGCCAACCCCAATTTTTCTTCCGGCCCCTGCAGCAAGCGCCCCGGCTATTCCCTTGCCGATCTGCCGCAGCGTTGTCTCGGACGTTCCCATCGCTCTTCTCTTGGCAAGCAGGTTCTGGCAGACAGCATTGAGCTGTCTAAAGAGATTCTTGGCTTGCCGGAAGGGTATCAACTTGGCATTGTGCCGGCATCGGATACTGGCGCGTTCGAAATGGCGATGTGGTCAATGCTGGGTGAGCGACCGGTCGATGTGTTCGCCTGGGAGTCCTTTGGCTCGGGCTGGGTTACCGATATTCTCAAGCAGCTCAAGCTGAAAGAGGTAGAGGTTTACCAGGCAGACTATGGTGAGTTGCCCGATTTGGGCCTCGCAAATTTTGACAAAGATGTCGTATTTACCCTGAACGGAACCACCTCAGGTGTGAAGGTGCCAGATCTCGACTGGATTGCCGAAGACAGGAAAGGGCTGACATTCTGTGATGCAACCTCTGGCGTGTTTGCGATGGAGGTCGACTGGAGTCGCATCGATGTTTGTACCTACAGCTGGCAAAAGGTTCTGGGCGGCGAGGGCGGTCACGGTGTTCTGATTCTTTCACCGCGGGCTGTCCAGCGGTTGGAAAGCTATAGCCCGCCCTGGCCTATGCCAAAGATTTTCCGCATGACCAAATCGGGCAAGCTGAATGAGGGTATATTTAAGGGGGCCACCATCAACACTCCCTCTATGCTCTGTGTTGAGGACTATCTGGACGCACTGCAATGGGTACATTCGATCGGTGGTTTGCAGGGCGCAATTGCTCGGTCCCGTTCAAACCTTGCTGTAATGGAGCGTTTTGTCGAGCAGCGTGACTGGATTGACTTTCTTGCTGAAGACGCCGCCGTGCGTTCAAGCACCAGTGTGTGCTTCAAGTTGAGCCTGGAGGCCGACCAGGTCAAGCAGATGGTTAAACTGCTCGAGCAGGAAGGCGCGGCCTACGATATTGATGCCTACCGAGATGCACCCTCCGGGCTGCGAATCTGGTGCGGCGCTACCGTGGAAGCAAGCGATTTGGAAAGCCTCCTGCCCTGGCTGGACTGGGCCTATGAGTCAGTTAAATAAACCTGAATAACGGATAACACATGTTTCGCGTAAAAACTTTTAATGCCATTTCCCAAAAGGGTCTGAGTCGTTTCGATACCACCCGCTATGAGGTAGGGGCGGACGTTGATAGTCCGGATGCCTATATCTTGCGCAGCCACAAGCTGCACGGAGAAGCTGTGCCGGCCGGATTGCTGGCCGTGGCCCGGGCGGGAGCGGGCGTTAACAACGTGCCGGTGGAAGACTACAGCAAGCAGGGTATCGTGGTATTTAATACGCCGGGAGCCAATGCCAATGCGGTAAAAGAGCTGGTGGTGGCTGGCATGTTGCTCAGTTGCCGCGACATCGCAGGCGGCATTGATTTCGTCCGCAACCTTGAGGACGAGGGTGACGATGCCGCGTTGGGCAAGTTGCTTGAGGGCGAGAAAAAACGTTTTGCCGGCGGAGAAATCAAGGGCAAAACTCTGGGCGTGATAGGTTTGGGCGCCATTGGTGCGCTGGTGGCCAATGTGGCTGTCGAGCTGGGCATGAATGTGGTGGGTTTCGATCCGGCCTTGTCGGTGGAAGCTGCTTGGCGCCTGTCTCGTCGCGTAGAAAAAATGGAAAGTATCGAAGCCCTGCTGGCGCGCGCCGATTTTGTCAGTATGCATGTACCGGCAATTCCGCAAACCAAAGGTTTGATCAATGCCGAGCGTCTGGCGCAAGTCAAATCCGGCTGTGTGCTGCTGAATTTTGCCCGCGAGCAGGTAGTTGACCTGAACGCTGTTATCGATGCACTGGACAAGGGGCAGCTGGCCCGTTATGTCACCGATTTCCCGGCTGGCACACTGCTAAAGCGAAATGACGTTATTCCCTTGCCGCATATTGGTGCGAGCACGGCAGAAGCCGAGGAAAACTGCGCCATGATGGCGGCCGATCAGCTGATGGACTACCTTGAAAACGGCAATATCGTGAATTCGGTGAATTTCCCGGCCA
>CAKZNR010000259.1 GCA_937129725.1 uncultured Cellvibrionales bacterium
CGATGCGACATCAAGGTTCACCGGATCGAGCACAAACTGCCGATCTCCCGAACCCAGCGCTATGCGCGCGTTATCTATTTCCAGCCTGGCCAAACTCCCCTCCCGCCCATCAATTAACCGGTTTTGCCCCCGGAACATATATTAATTTACGATTTAGTTTGCATCCCGGGACCAAAGATGGCATTTTTTGCAATCGATTGCAAAAGAATTTGTCCGGGCGGCAACCCAGGGGTTAGGACGGGGTGCTACTCACCGGAGGGGGAAATTGTGACATCACCAATCAGGGCAAGCCGGCGCTTGAGGCTACTGACATCGGCACTTGGGGGCTGGCTTTTTTTTGCCACCCCAACCCTGCTGTACGCGCAACCCGTTACTGTTGACCTGTGGCGCCACGAAAGTGCCGATGCCGAATTGGTAGCCAACCTGGCCGCCATTGAGCGCTTTAACCAGCAGCAAGACAGCTGGTTTGTCCGTGTTGAAACGCTTCCCCAAGGCTCTTATACCGAATCTATCACTGCTGCAGCACTGGCCGGGCAACTACCATGCATTTTTGACGCCGACCAGCCGGTGATTCCAAACTTTGCCTGGTCTGGCCACCTGATGCCGCTGGATCAGCTTCTGCCGGGCAACCTGCTGAATCAGCTACTTCCTGGAGCCACAGGCGAATACAAAGGCACGCCCTACTCGGTCGGGCAATTCGATGTGGCCCTGGCGCTGTTTGCTCTGCGCAGCGAACTTGAAAAATTTGGAATTCGTCAGGCCAGCATGGAAGCCCCCTACAGCCATCGCGAGCTAATGGAAATTCTGCAACAAATCAAAGCCGACCAGCCCGGCAGCTTTCCTATCGACATCAATAGCCGCTTTGATGGCGAGTGGATCAGTTACGGATACGGCCCCTGGCTGCAAAGCGGTGGAGCCGACCTGATCGACCGCATCAGCATGACGCGCGCAGACGGTGTGCTTAACAGCGAAGCCGCCGCAGGTGTCGCTCTCTGGTACCAATCCCTGTTCGAGCAACGCCTCGCCGAGCGCCAACCGGTGGACGACCAAGCCTTTACGCAGGGGCGCGCCCTGCTCCATTACACAGGCTCCTGGTATGCACAACAGTATGCCGACCGTTTTGGCGATGACCTGGTGATCATGCCGCCGCCGGATTTCGGCCAGGGCCCGGTGGTGGGTTCCGGTTCCTGGCACTGGGCGGTTAGCAGCAGTTGTGACTATCCCGATGCAGCGAGCGATTTTCTGTCTTTCCTGCTATCTGATACCGAGATTGCTGCCATGTCCGACGCCACCGGCATGATCCCGGTTACCGGTTCGGCCGCCAGCCTCACGCGTCGCTACCATGCCGAAGGCGACTGGCGCATCTTCTACGACTACGTTCGCGCCTATGCGGTGCCCCGGCCGGAAACCCCTGCCTACCCGAAAATCTCCGCCGCGTTTGAAAAGGCCATGCTGGATATCAAGTTTGGCCGCAACATTCAGCAAGCACTGGACATTGCCGTGGATTCCATCGAATACGATATCCATCGCAACCGAGGCTACGGCTTTTTTGAGGAGTCGCCATGAATCCGCGCAGCAACAAATGGGGCTGGCTCTTCGCTGCACCCGCACTGGCACTTCTATTTTTTGCCGTGATTCTACCCTTTGCCGTTGCGGTGGGAATGACCCTCACCAACCAACGGTTGCTCAGCCCGAATGAAGTAGACTTTGTCGGCGGCGAGAACTACGCGCGCCTGCTTAGTCTCGGTTTTACAGAAATACCCCTGAAGCTAGATGAGGGGGGCAACCCTCTGGTTAGTAGCGCCGGCGAACCCCTGTATCAGAGCCTGCGGGAAATAAAACCAAGCCCTCCCGAGCAAGCCAGCTTTCAAATTCTGAAAGCCTTCGACTGGGGCGACAAGCGCTACGCAGTGCTGGCAAAAGACCCGGTATTCTGGCGCGCGCTTTTCAATACGCTCTATTTCGTGGCGCTGGTATTACCCATTCAGCTATGCACTGCGTTGGGCCTGGCGCTGTTGGTGAACGCCAACCTGCCGGGGCGCACCACTTTTCGGACCCTGTTTTTCTCACCTGTGGTGACCTCCATGGTGGTGGCCGCCATTGTCTGGACCTTCCTGTATAACGAGAATGCAGGGCTGATTAATCGCCTGTTGGGGTTGATTACCGGGCAGGAAAACCTGGCCATTAACTGGCTTGGCAGCGAAGCATTGGCAATGCCATCAATTGTGATTATGTCCACCTGGCAGGGAGCAGGTTTTCAAATGCTGATATTCCTGGCGGGTTTACAATCAATCAACAGCGAGCTTTACGAAGCAGCCAAACTGGATGGGGCAAATGCCATCCAGCGCTTCTTTAACGTAACCCTGCCGGGCCTGAAAAACACTCTGGTATTTGTGCTGATCTCAACTACCATCGCTGCATTTAGCCTGTTTATCCAGGTCGATATCATGACCAACGGCGGCCCGAACGACTCAACAGCCACTCTGATTTTCCACGCCATCCGCACCGGCTATCGTGAACAGGATGTGGCTTACGGTGCTTCCATTGCCGTGGTCTACTTCATCCTGGTTCTGGGTGTGGCCTTGCTGCAGAACAAATTGGGGGGCCGGCGTGGATAGCAAAATCGAACGCAAATGGAGCCTGATTTACTACCTGGTGATGGCATTTCTGGTTGTCATCTTTGTCGGCCCCATGGCCTTTATGGTGGCCTCGTCATTCAAAAGCGACCCGCAAATATTCGAAGACCTGCGTTCGGCGCGAGCTTTTTTGCCGGTTGGCGAACTCAGCCTGGACAACTACCGTGCTGTTTTCGCCAAAACCCCGCTGCTGCTTTATTTTGTTAACTCCATGCTGATCACTCTGATCACTGTGGTGTTGGGCGTGCTGGTCAACAGCATGGCCGCTTTCGGTTTGCAACGGGTACACTGGCGCGGCCAAAAACTGATACTGGCGCTGATTCTTGCGATTTTGGTAATTCCCTTCGAAGTGCTGGCGATTCCCTTGATGATGATTGTGTCTCAGCTGCCTGCCATCGGCTTTGAGGCCGGTCAGTTTGTAGTCACAGGCAGCTGGTTCAATTCATTGCACGTGCAAATCATCCCCTTTGTCGCCAATGCATTTTGTATTTTTCTGTTCTACCAGTTTTTCAAGGACATACCGCTCGACCTGGACGATGCTGCCCGCATCGACGGCGCCGGCCTGTTCAGCATTTACTGGCGTATTGTGATGCCAAACGCCAAACCCGTGATCGCCACCGCGTCCATCGTGCTGTTTTTGGCCATGTGGAACCAGTACCTGTGGCCGCTTCTGGTTATTCAGGGGCAGGACACTCGACCCGTGATGGTGGGCATCCAGCAATTCTTTGGGCGCACCACAGCCTGGGGCGAGGTAATGGCCTACGCTACTCTGGTCACCATTCCGGTACTGACGGCCTTTATTTTCTTCCAGCGGCAATTTGTGCAGTCGGTTGCGGGCGCAGGACTTAAGGGCTAAACCCACTTTCGGCGAACGCCCAACAGGGCCGCTGATTCGCGTTAGAATAACCAGAAGCCACCCCCGGAATTCGCTTGAAGAAAACACCCAAGACCGGCATTACCCAGATGGCCGATATCGCCGAAATCGTTGGAGTATCTACTTCAACCGTATCGCGTGCGCTTTCTGATTCGCCACTGGTCAGCGAAAAAACCCGCAAACTGATCAAGCAGGTTGCCGAAGAACACAGCTACAGGGTTAACGCCGCCGCACGAAATTTTCGCGTCAAGGACTCGCTGCGCGTGGCCGTGCTGATGCCCAAGTCGGCTTACCAGAACTGGAGCATTTCTGACCCATTCTTCCTCGAACTGATCGCCGCCATTGCCGAGGCACTTGACGATCACGGCCATCAACTTCTGCTGACACGCACCAAACCCCAGTCGGGCGAATGGATTGCCGAGTTCATTCACAACCGCCAGGCCGATGGCGTCATTCTGATTGGCCAGGGATCCGAGCACAAAATGATCAACGAACTGGCACAGCGCTACCGGGCCATTTCGGTTTGGGGAGCCAAGGTGGATGAAGATCAAGCCTACCCGGTAGTTGGCAGCGACAACCACCTGGGCGGCCAGCGGGCAGCTAGCCACCTAATCGAGCGGGGACGGCAAAAAATCGCCTTTATCGGCTATCAGGAGGCGCCAGAGATCTTCCAGCGTTTTCTGGGTTATCAGGACGCCCTAAACGAACATGGCCCGGGCTTCGACCCCAACCTGGTGCCGGCGCTTCAGGGTTGCTCTGGAGATCCTGTGGAAGAGCTGAACTGGCTGACCGAGCATAAAGTTTCTTTTGATGCATTATTTGCAGCCAGCGACCGTATCGCCATCGGCGCTATGCATCACCTGCAATCGCAGGGCATCTCGATACCGGAGCAGGTTGCAGTGGTGGGTTACGATGACATACCCATGGCCAGCTACAGCCATCCGCCCCTTACCACTATCTATCAAAACCGCTCCATCGGTGCCAAGATTCTGGTGGACAACCTGCTCGAGGCACTGGACGGTCACAAGCCAGAAGCTTTGCGCCTGGACCCGGAACTAATTGTCAGGCAATCCAGTTAACCCGCACCTGACCATCCCCGGTGGCATCCGGCAAAAACAGCTCAAAACAGCTCGAAAAACTCAAACCCAACTGGCTACCGGCTGTTTCGGATACGGGTGAGATGCAGAGCATTTTTTGTTGTTCGGCATCAAAACGCAGAACCGTCATGCCAAACAGGTGGTCCAGCCCCGCCACATGGCTGCCCAAGGACGAAATGGGCTGCCAGGGACCAGCCAGGTTCCGCGCCCGGTAAATACGAATCAACTTGGTAACCTCGGCGTCAGATTGCACCTCGTTTACCCTGGTGGTGGTTGCCGCCACCAATATGTAGCCACCCGCAACCGGGTCAGCATATATTTTCGGCACTTCAAATTGGCTGAAGTGATCACTGTCGGGCAATACCACCGGCGGATACACTTCTTTGATACTGCAGCCTGTTCCATGCCAACCCATGCGGGCCAGCCCCATCACAGGCTCGGTCGGCGATCCTTTTGCGGCCCACGCCATAAAGAGTTCTCCCGGCTGCGCTCCCTCGAATAGATAAGGATCGCGCCAAGCCATAATAGGACCTCCCTGCTCGCCATCGCGGTGTCCCATGCGAGGCCTCTGGTCCAGAAAGTAACCAGCATCGCGAATCAGGCTTTCATCGCGAAAGGGGCAAAGCAACACACGTGACTCGCCCGTGAGCAGGCCCCGCTCAAGGTCGGCTGGAGCCACGGCGAGACTTTGAAAAAAGGGCCGTTGCTCGTCGAGTTCACGTACCCCTGTATAGGACACGAGAATTTGCCCTTCCACCTGTAATATGGATCCACTCCAAATATTGCGGCTGTCGTGACCATCGGAAGCATGGCCCGAAGTTTGAAAAGCGCCTTCATCGGTCCAGCTAATACCCCCATCCAGCGTCTTGAACTGGCGAACATGAAAGGGCACCTGGTTGCGCAAATGCGGGTAGAGTGGTGAACCGTCCGCCAGGTTACGGTTAACGGCCAGGGAAAAGAGTCGAATCTCGTCGCCCAGATCAAGGCTCCAGGCATCCCACAAAAAGAGCTCGGGATGGTTAATATTCCCCAGGAAGGCTTCTTCGCAAGGCGAAGGAATCGGCAAAATCTTCATACCGCAACAACCTGTAAAAGAAAAAAACCGGCTACCCCCCAATGGAAGTAGCCGGAAGGTAGGGGTTCTAGAACTGGTAAGACAACTCAAACGTCGTAGAACGTCCGGTGATGGAGCGGGCTCGAATCAAATCCACGCCATTCACGGTTTGGAAGCCACCTTCTGCTTCGGTCAAACCGATCTCGTTGGTCAGATTGTTGATGGCCAGTCGAGCATTCAGGTTTTCACTTAGCGCGTAGTTGGCAAAGGCATTAATCGCCATGTAGCCGTCCAGCGTGTTGCTGTTGTCATCGCCCACATAGCTGTCATCACGACCAATCAGGCTGATACCCAGGTTGTGCTGATCCATGTGGTAGGTGAAGGTTGAAGAGTACAGAATCTTCGGCTGACGGCGCGGTGTGTTGCCTACCACGGTGGGGTCGTTTGAGCCCACGATTTCAGCGTCGGTGTAAGTCAAACCACCAAAGATAGATAGGTCGCCCAGGTTGGCGGTGGCTTCAATCTCGAAACCGTTGGTTTCGAATTCCCGAACGCGCGCGGGCACATTCAGACCACGGGCCGATTCGGAGTTCACATCGGCGGTTTTCACGTTGAACGCGGTAGCGAAAATCGCCCAGTTGTCGCCGTCATACTTTAGTCCGGCTTCCAACATTTTAACGGTGTTTTCGGCAGCGCCCGGTTGCAGCTGACCCTGAACGATGTATCCACCGTCGGCCAGTCGATCACCAAAGCCTGCACGGCCGCCATCACTATAGTTGGCGAACACCGCCATGGTGTCACTCAGCACGTAGTTGGCGCCCAATGCGAAGGAGGTGTAGCTCCAGTCGTAGGCGAAGTTGCCGGTATTCACGTTGGCACGCTCGTCGTCACCAATGGTTTCCACGTGGTTTTCGGCGAAAGAAATAGTTCCGTCGTTGTCCACGTCGATGGCACTGACACTACCCGCAATCCAGCTGCCAACTGCAGAACCTTCATCGCGACGAACACTGGCGTTCAAGCTCAGGTCTTCAGAAGGCTGCCAGTCAAAGGCCACGTAAAAGGCATCAACAGTAGTTTCAATCGCAGTGTCGCGAGTACAGCATCCGCCCCATTGAGGCGCACCGTATGCAATTTGCCCCATCGAAGTCAGGCGTGTTGCACCGTCATAGATATCAAGCAACCGCGGCTGATCCTGAACGTCGGCGATATGACTTTGCCAAAACCAGTCGATGTCCAGGTCCTGACTGGCAGTGTAGTAACCAACCGTCAGGCCTGCGTTATCGAACGCCTTGGTCAGGCTGATATCGTTGGTGAAGTTGTCCAGGCTGTTAATGTCGTTATCGAAAGTACGAATGTCCTGAATTAGGCCATTGCCGTTCAGATTTGCCAGGTCAGCCGGAGTAAGAGCCGTGCCGGCAGTCAAGCCCGACGAGTAGCCAAGACCAGGAGCTGCCACATTGCGACCGCCAGTGGTGAGGAAGTCGGTAGGCAGAATGGAAGTAACGTCAGTGGCATCTCCAATGCCGGCCGAGAAAGCGCCGAAAAACTTGCCGGAGTTGGCCGCACTTCGGAATCGCTCGGTCAGAGTGAGGCTATCGCTCACTTCGAGCACAAACTCACCACCAATTACGTTAGAGGTAACCAGGTTACCATCGCGAATACTGGCCTCGCGGGTACCGCCGGCACCATCTGTGGTTTGCTGATTGATCAGCCCCAACGGAATATTCGATGCATAACGCGGATCGAAGCCGGGGATTTCATCATTACCCAAAGTAGCAACCATAGGCAGAATGGTCGCTGTTTGGTCGTTCAACGACTTGACGTAAATGCGGCCATACCCGTTGTCGAAATTACGGGTAACGCTGAGCTTGATTTGGCCACCACTATTGCTGTCAAACCCTGTTTCGCGAATACCTTCACCCTCGCGGTAAAAACCACCCAGATGGAAGGCCCAATCGCTGCCCACCGGCGTGCCGTAAGCGAAATCGACACGGTTAGTGTCATAGTCCAAACCAGTGGTGTAAGAGAAGCTTCCGCCCTCTTCTTCACCCGTCTTGCTGATAAAGTTGATTACACCGGAAGGCGAGTTGCTGGCCAGCGTTGCAGCCGTGCCGCCCTTAACTGCTTCAACCCGAGCCACTGTTTGGTCGTAGGTAAAGTAGTTATCGGCATTACCTACAATAATGTCGCCAAATTGCAGAACCGGTAGGCCGTCTTCATGGATTTGCAGGAATTTCGAGCCGCCGCCTCCAAGAGGTACTCCACGTACGGTAATATTGCCGTTGCTGTCACCGCCGGTTGCCTCGGCGCGAATGCCGGGAATCGAACGAAGAATATCCACTGTACCCACTGGCACAAAGTTTTCAGCCCGTTCGGCAGATACTGTTGTAACCGACAAGCTGGTATCGAACTTTGAAGTGCCCCCAGTGGTACCGGTGACAATAATTTCTTCAAAATCGAGTGCATCCTGGGCGTGCAAAGAACCGGCTGAAATAGCCAGTGTCATTGCTACCGCAAGCTTTCCGCGTGAAAAAATACGAGCAATCCCGTCTTGGGATTTTCGCGAGTATTGAGTTCCCATATTCCCCTCCAAATTGTGTTTAACGACCTTGCGATCATTGCTAACCCGAGTTTCAGTCCCCCTGAAACACAAGGTCAGATCCGAACATAAACGCAAATGCAAACGATTGCAATAAAAAATGCAAACGATTGCACTAGTTCAATCTGGGGCAAAATACACAAAGCTGTTAATGCTTCTGTATGACAACCCTAAATCAGCGTAGGCTAAATACTGTCCGGGCAGTTGACCTTTGCTACCGGGCATATATGTAATTTATTTACATAAAATGACTTTATATGTAATATTGTTACTCATTGGCATAGCCATCCTGGAGCCGGACAAATGTCTGACCTGAAAACCCACATTCTGATTATCGGCGGCGATGGCGATCTGGCCATTCGCAAGCTTTATCCGGCGCTTTACTCGCTGGATATGGCCGGCGAACTGGATGACGACACGCTTATTACCGGCCTCTCCCGCGGCGGCAAAAACCGCGACGAGTTGATGGCCAAGGTGAAACAGCGGGCAAACGAAGGGGCGGCGCTGAATCAGGACGCCTGGGCACGTTTCGACAAACGGCTCGACCTGGTTACCGGTGACGCCACCGCCGAAGACGACATGCGCAGTTTTGGCCAGCGCATCGACTTCAGCACCACCCGCCTGGTGGTTTACCTGGCCATTCCACCCAAAGTCTTCCACGGCGTTTGTCAGGCCATGCATGTGGCCGGTCTGGTGAAACCCACCACTCGCGTGGTGGTGGAGAAACCCCTGGGCACCAGCTGCGAAACCTTCACCGAAATTCATGACCACATGGCGCAAATTTTTTCCGAGGAGCAGGTTTACCGAATTGACCACTATCTGGGCAAGGAGTCGGTGCAAAACCTGCTGGCGCTTCGCTTTTCCAACATCATGTTTAACGCGGTGTGGAATTGCGACTATATCGACCATGTGCAAATTACCGTGGCCGAAACCGTGGGCGTGGAAGACCGCCACGAGTTTTACGATGAGGTGGGCGCCCTGCGTGACATGGTGCAAAACCACATGCTGCAAATTCTCTGCCTGATTGCTCTGGAGCCTCCGGCCACCCGCCGCGCCGACATGATTCGCACCGAGAAGCTGAAAGTATTGCAGTCGCTGCGCCCCATTGGCCTGGAAGACATCAGCAGTAAAACCGTTCGCGGCCAGTATGCCTCGGGCAGCGTGGAAGGTGCACTGGTGCCGGGCTATCAGGACGAGATTGGCCGCGAACGCAATTCCACCACCGAAACCTTTGTTGCCATCAAGGCGGAAATCGACAACTGGCGCTGGTCGGGTGTGCCCTTTTACTTGCGCACCGGCAAACGCTTGAGTTCGCGCTGCGCGGAAATTGTGGTGCAGTTTAAAAAGCCCAAGCACAGCATTTTTGCCGACCAGGCCGTTGGCCTGAACGGCAACCGCCTGACCATTCGCCTTCAGCCCGACGACGGCGTTCACCTCAGCCTGGTAAACAAGCAGCCGGGGGTTGGTGAACTGCCGCTGGAAGAGCTTGACCTCAACCTGCATGTACCCGATTCGCGGCGCCTGCATAGTTTCGACGCCTACGCACGACTGGTACTGGAAGTATTGCGCGGTGACCAGACGCTATTTGTCAGCAGCGATGAAGTGATTACGTCCTGGAAGTGGATTGACCAGATTCTGGAAAACTGGAACCTGGCCAAAGCCAAGGCTCACCCCTATGCCGCAGGCACCAACGGGCCGTCCCAGGCCGTGGTGATGCTGGCGCGCGACCAGCGCGAATGGACCGAGCTCAGCCGATGAGCCCTCGCCTGCACCAATTCGACGAATTTGCCACCTGCGTGAACGCGTTGGCCGAGCTGATCACCGGCGACCTCAAGCAAGGCATTGCCGAGGAAGGCGTGGCCACTCTGGCGCTGTCAGGAGGCAGCACGCCCAAAGCCCTGTTTGAACAACTCAGCCATGCCAGTATCGACTGGGCCAATGTGCGAATTACCCTGGTAGATGACCGCTGCGTAGAGCCGGAGGACCAGGCCAGCAACACCCGGCTGGTGCGCGAAACCCTGCTGCGCTGGGCAGCCAGCGCGGCCGAGTTTCATCCGCTGCACCGCCCACCCCTGACTGGCGATATCCTGCTTGGCGAAGCCAGCGAAATGCTGCGCAACCAGTTTTCCCGCTACGACCATGTGCTGCTGGGCATGGGCGACGACGGCCATACCGCGTCCATTTTTCCCGGTGCCGCCATCAGCGAGCAGGCCCTGAACCCGGAAAATCCGGCAAGTGTTATGTTGTCGGAAAAAGCCGAAGCCGGCTATTTCCGCATCACGCAAACCCTCAGCCAGCTGCTGCAGGCCGACCGCATCAGCCTGCTGGTCAAAGGCCCGGGCAAACTGGATTTACTGAACGAGATACTGCAACAGGGCGACAACTCGCCCTACCCCATCGCCCGCTTCCTGTTTCAGCAGCAGGTGCCGGTCGACATTTACGCGGCCAAGCAATAGAGGTAACTCAATGAGCACGCCACTGGACCCCCGCATCGAAGAAATTACCGCCCGCATCGAGCAGCGCTCGAAGCCCTCGCGCGATGCCTATCTTCAACGCATGCAACGCACCATGGACCAGAACCCGCCGCGACGGCGCCTGTCCTGCGGCAACATGGCCCACGCCTTTGCAGCCTGTGGCCAGCACGAAAAGCAACTGATTGCCGACGGCGAAATGCCCAACCTGGGGATCGTAACCGCCTATAACGACATGCTGTCAGCGCACCAACCCTACAAAGACTACCCCGACCAGATCAAAGCCACCGCGTCCCGGCTGGGTGCCACGGCGCAGGTTGCGGGCGGCGTACCCGCCATGTGCGACGGCGTCACCCAGGGCCAAGCCGGTATGGAGCTCAGCCTGTTCAGCCGCGACGTAATTGCACTGGCAACCTGTGTCAGCCTTACCCACAACATGTTCGATGCCAACCTGTTTCTGGGCATTTGCGACAAGATTGTGCCAGGCATGATGATGGGCGCACTGGAGTTCGGTCACCTGCCGACTCTGTTCGTACCCTCCGGCCCCATGCCAAGCGGTATCACCAACAAAGAAAAAGCTGCCCAGCGGCAGGCCTACGCGGAAGGAAAAATTGGCGACAAGGAATTGCTGGCCGTGGAGTCGGCTTCCTACCACAGCCCCGGCACCTGCACCTTTTATGGCACCGCCAACTCCAATCAGGTACTGATGGAACTGATGGGCGTGCAACTGCCAGGCTCGTCCTTTGTTCAACCGGGCACGCCGCTGCGCAAGGCCCTAACCGACCATGCGGTCGAGCGGGCCATCGCCTGCTCGCAACAGGGCGGCAACTATCGCCCCCTGTACGAGGTGCTGACAGAAAAATCACTGGTGAACGCCGTGGCAGCGCTACTGGCCACTGGTGGCTCTACCAACCACGCCATGCACCTGATTGCCATGGCGCGATCGGCCGGTATTGTGCTGGAGCTGGAAGACATCGACGAAATTTCCGACAGCATTCCGCTGTTGGCGCGCGTTTACCCCAACGGCCAGGCCGACGTGAACCAGTTTGAAGAGCTGGGCGGCCTGCCCTTTGTGGTGCACGAACTGCGCAACGCCGGCCTGCTGAACGAGGAGGTGGTCAATATCGCCGGAGAAGGCCTAGATCAGTACTGCTGCAAACCCCACCTGGACGGCGAAAATCAACTGGTATGGCACCCGGTTACCGGCGACACGCTGGACACCAGTGTGCTGCGCAGCGCTGACGCCGCTTTTGCTCCCACCGGCGGACTGAAACTACTTAAGGGCAACCTGGGCAAGGCCATCATCAAGGTATCGGCAGTAGAAGAAAACCACCGGGTTATTGAAGCGCCGGCCATGGTGTTCGAGTCTCAGGACGAACTGAAAGCTGCTTTCGAGGCAGGCGAAATGGACAAAGACCTGGTTGCCGTGGTGCGTTTTCAGGGCCCGGGCTCAAACGGAATGCCCGAACTGCACAAGATGACGCCCTTCCTGGGCGTGCTGCAAGACAAGGGCTTCAAGGTGGCACTGGTTACCGACGGCCGCATGTCGGGTGCCTCGGGCAAAGTACCTGCGGCCATTCACCTGTCTCCCGAAGCACTGCAGGGTGGTTACATTGCCCGCATTCGCGATGGCGACACCATTCTGGTGGATGCCGAAACCGGCCGCCTCGAGCTGATGGTAAATGGTGAAGAGCTGGCGGCGCGCGAACCTGCCACTAAACCGGAAGAAGACATCAACCTGGGCCGCCCCGCGTTCGACCTGTTCCGCAAAATGGTCAATCAGCCCGAAGTGGGCGCCGTTACCCTGAACCCTCTGTCGTACGACAGATAACCCACAGAACACGAAGGTCAGCATGAGCCCGCTCTACAACACCCTGCAGCACACCCGCCTGATGCCCGTTGTTACGCCCTACAGCGTGGAGGCCACCCTGGGCATCGCCCGCGCGCTGGTAGAGGGCGGTATCAACGCCATCGAGATTACCCTGCGTACCCCGGCGGCGCTGGATGCCATCCGCGAGGTAAAGGCCTCGGGTATCGACATACTGCTGGGCGTGGGCACCCTCACCAGTGCTCGCAACGTGCAGGCCATTGCCGACATTGGCGTCGACTTTGCCATTTCACCTGGCGTTACCGAAAACCTGCTGCGCGCCGGGCGCGACACCGGCGTGCAGCTACTGCCCGGAGTGGGTTCGGCGTCGGAACTGATGCTGGGCATGGAATACGGGCTGACCGAATTCAAGCTGTTCCCGGCAGACACCATTAATGGCTACGAGCTGCTTAAAGCCTTCGGTGGCCCCTTCGGCGACATTCGTTTCTGCCCCACCGGCGGCATCGGCCCGGCCAATCTGAAGAAATACATGGACCTGCCCAACGTATTTTGTGTGGGGGGTTCCTGGATGGTGCCAAAAGGCGCCGTGCTGGCGGGAGAATGGGAAAAAGTCAGCCAGATTTGCCGCGACTCGCTGGCCCTGCTGAGCTAAGTGTCTGACCCCGCCGTAAGTGTCTGACCCCGCCGTAAGTGTCTGACCCCGTCAGGGGTCAGATGCTAAGCGCCGCAGGTCAGATGCTTGGTGCCACCGCGCAAGTGTCTGACCCCGTCAGGGGTCAGATGCTAAGGGCTGCTTTTGACCCCGAGGATTTAAGCATCTGAGCCCTGACGGGGTCAGACACTTCCCATCGTGCAATTTCTTCCCTCATTCCAGCATCTGACCCCTGACGGGGTCAGACACTTCCCATCGTGCAATTTCTTCTCCCCATTCCAGCATCGGCTCCCTGCGGGGCCGACACTTCCCTCCCCATGCGACATCCCACCTATTCTGTAATAAACTTACAAAATTAACGGGAGAGCTGCATGGCACAGACACGCCTTATCGAACTGCTGGCCGGCGAAGAAATCAAGCTAAGCAAATCCGATCAGAAGATCGGCACCATCGTGCGCGCAAATCCGGCAACCGTGATTCACATGTCCATCGCCCGCCTGGCCGAACTGGCCGGTGTCAGTGAACCCACCGTAAACCGGCTTTGCCACAAGCTGGGCTGCGACGGCTACCCCGACTTTAAACTGAAACTGGCTCAGGAACTTTCCAGTGGCGCGCACCTGTTCGTGGAAAACATGGAGTCGTCAGACGACACCCAAACCGTCATGAACAAAATCCTGTCGTCTATCGAGAGCAGTGTGCGCAGCCTTAGCCAGTCGACTTCACCTCAGTCCATCGATGAAGCGACCGCCCTGCTTTGTGGCGCAAAAACCATCTACTTTTTTGGCATGGGCGCTTCGGGCCCGGTGGCGCTGGATGCACAACACAAGTTTTTTCGGTTTGGAATTCCCGTGGTAGCGCAAACCGACTACATCAACCAACGCATGATGTGCTCCATGCTCAGCAAGGAAGACGTGGCAGTGTTTATTTCCTACACCGGCCGCACCAAAGCCATTATCGAAAGCGCCGAACTGGCCAAAGCCAGTGGGGCTCACACCATTGGCCTGACACGAAGCGGCTCGCCCCTGGCGCGCCAATGCAGCGTCGTGCTGAACGCCACCACCGCCGAAGACACCGACCTCTTCACTCCCATGACTTCACGAATTATTCACCTGGCGCTTATCGATATTCTGGCCACCCGCATGGCTATGCAACTGGGAGACGTGGTGGAAGCCAACATTCACGCCATCAAGAACAATCTCAGCCAAACTCGTCAGCCCTCTTAACGCAGCACAGCCGCCACTAACGAAGCGAAATTGTCATACCAATTTTATGTAATTTACTTTCTTTTGTGGCCGAGTATAGGCACAATTATGTAATTACATTACATATATTGGAGCTTCACCATGGCCCGCATCGCAATTAACGGTTTTGGCAGAATTGGACGAAACGTTCTGCGCGCTTCGCTGGAGAAACCCGAATTCCAGCACGAGATTGTTGCCATCAACGATCTTGGCGACCCGCAAATGAATGCCCACCTGCTGAAGTACGACTCGGTGCACGGCACCCTGAATGCCGATGTCAGCCTGGAAGGCGACGAAATACTGGTGAACAACAAGCGTATTCGCTGCCTCAGCGAACGTGAGGTTGGCAATCTGCCCTGGAAAGAGCTGCAGGTCGACCTGGTGATGGAGTGCACCGGTATATTCACCACCGGTGAAAGCGCCGGCAGGCACATTGAGGCAGGCGCCGGCTCAGTGCTTATCTCGGCGCCGGGCAAAGACATCGATGCGACCGTTGTCTATGGCGTGAACCACCAAATATTGGACGGCAGCCAGAGGGTGGTTTCCAACGCTTCGTGCACCACCAACTGCCTGGCGCCCATCGCCAAAGCCCTGAACGACGCCATCGGCATCGAATCGGGCCTGATGACCACGATTCACAGCTACACAAACGACCAGCGGCTATCTGACGTGTACCACAGCGACATGCTGCGAGCCCGCTCAGCAACCCAGTCAATGATTCCCACCAAAACCGGTGCAGCCGCCGCCGTGGGCCTGGTACTGCCCGAGCTAAACGGAAAACTGGACGGCCTGGCGGTTCGCGTGCCCACCATCAATGTGTCCATGCTGGATTTCACCTTTGTGCCCGGCCGCGGCACCTCGGTTGAAGAGGTGAATCAAATCCTGATAGACGCCAGCCAGGGCGCCATGAAAGGTGTTTTGGTTACCAACCAGGTGCCACTGGTCAGCATCGACTTCAACCACAACCCGGCCTCCAGTGTGGCCGACCTTTCCCTTACCCGCATGCTGGGCAATCAGGTGAAGGTAATGGCCTGGTACGACAATGAATGGGGCTTCTCCAACCGCATGCTGGACAATGCCAACGGTATGCTGAGCGCTGCGGCCTAAGGCGCTAGCCCCGGCTTGTCCGGGGCCTCGAAATCCTCAAGCTTTCCCGGGAGTGCCCTCAGGCATCCCCCCAATTTGGTTCACCCTCAGCGTAGGTTTGCACAATCTCTGGCTTTTCGCCGGCATCCCAGACCTCGGTGCGGAACCCGACACGTCGGCGCGTGGGCGGGCCCTCGGGGTAAATATCCGGGCCCCAGTCTTGCTGGGGTACGGCCACAAAATCCACATCGACACGGTCGTCGAAGAAGTGCGCTACCACATAGCCGTGAGCGTCGTTGTCGGCATAGCGCAAATGCGGGTTCACAGTGGGGTCGGCCGCCTCCCGGGCCTGCTCCAGATCACCGGTTCGGTACATCACTTCGGCAGCCTTGGCACCCATACGCATCATGATATTGCCGTTGGCCACCCGCCTTGGTGTGCCATCCCAGTGAGGCACTTCGTACTGCCCCAGGTAGCCGGCTCCATAGGCCTCGAACGAGTTGCGGAAGTCACCCGCTCGCGCAAAGGCTGAAATGGCCGTGCAGGTAAACTCGGGAATCACGTAGTCGGTGGCGTCGGTTTCATAGTCTGGCACCACCAAGCCGGCGTAGTGGGCGTGGCGGTCGCCGCTGAGCGAAACCACATTGCTCAGCCCCTGCTGCTTGATGAAGTTCATCAGCTCTTCGCGCTCGTTGGGGAAGCCATCCCAGGAATCGGTCCACTTGTAGCCATTGCCGGCCTCGGGCACCACGTCGCCCGGGTTCAGGTAAAAACCTGCCATGGGCACGGCGTTGGCAATCACTTTCCAGCGCGCCTTACTTTGAGTTAGGCATTGCTTATACCAATTCTTTTGCTCGGCACCCAACATGGTTACCGGCGGGTCGTTGCGACGGGGGTTGGCAACCGTCACGCCATGGTTGGTAACCGTTTCGGGCGGATTGCCACCATTGGCTTCACGCCCCTCTGCCAAAGTGCGCAACATGCTGCCTTCATAAAGGCTGGCGCCTTCAAATGCAGCTGCCGATGCGGTGCCCTCCAAAAGCGCAGCAAGCGACATACCGGGATTGGCTCCGGGAGAACGGTAGGAGCGCAAATCGGGAATAATCAGGTCGACCAGGCTGCCCCAGGAAATGGTGCGATAAATGGTCATGGCATTCAGCGCTGCCAGGTTGTCCGGGTCGGTAAAGAGGAAGTTGTCATCAACCTGGTCAAAGCGCCGGGTTCGATTCACGGGCTGGCCCGGTTCACGGTAATCGTGGGCCATGTTTTCCATGCCCTCGATGCTCAGGCTTTCGTCCAGAATTTGCGGTACAAACTCGAAAAAGGCGCGGGTTGCCGCCAGCCTGCGCGGCTGGTTGGGGGCTCCGCGCACATTGCCCGACTGCCAACCATCGTTGGTGAACTCGTGGTCGTCCCAAACCACCACGAAGGGGTAAAGCGCGCGGGCTTCCTGCAGGTCTGGGTCTTGCAGATAGCCCCGGTATACCCTTCGGTAGTGGGCAATGCGATTGTCGAACTCCTGGTTACCCGATTCATGCGCAATGAGGGGTTCAGACTCGTCCGGTGTGCCTTCGTAGATGTAATCACCCACGTGCAGAATAAAGTCGACACGGGGCATATCGCCACGCTCCTGCGAAAGCAGGAAATTGCGGTAGGCACCATACTTTTTAATCGGGAAGCTCTGGCAGGACGCGAGCATAATATGCGCCGGCCGGCTGGCATCACGCGGCGGTGCTGTCCAGGTTCGGCCAATTCGGCTGCTGGTATTGCCGTCAATCAAAAAGCGGTAGTAATAGGTGGTATCGGGGTGAAGGTCCTTCACCACCACCCGCAATGTGTAATCGTTCTCCGCTTGCGCCGTTAGCGATCGCTCAAGCAATACACTGGCGAATGTCTCGTCCTGGCTTACCTGCAGAACAACGGGTTGATCGGGGCCGTACCGAAGACCGGCCGGAATGGCCCTCGTCCACACCAACACCGCATTGGGCTGGGGGTCGGCCGAACCCACGCCCTGGGGAAACTGCGGCTCAACACGCGGAAAGGTAAACAGGCCGGGCTGGGCTGCGGCAAACTGCGAAAGAAAAGGCGCACTGGCGGCACTGAGTACCGTGTAGCCCGAGAAAAAACCGGCCTTTTTCAAAAGGTCGCGTCGACTGAGTTTCATGCTGATTGGTCCCCAAAAATCTGTTCTTATTGGCCGCGCGGCTTGCTGTCGGCCTGTCGGCCGACAACTTGCCACCTAAAGGGGGTATTTTTCAGTTCTCTGAACAAAAGTAAAGCTAGCCGGTATTCCTCAAGCCTGCCGCGATACCCGCAATGGTCACCATAATGGCCTGCTGAAGCAGGGGACTTTCGCTGGCGCGGTTGCGTTTCAGCAACTCGGCCTGCAAAAGGTTTAGCGGGTCAACATAGGTATTGCGGAAGTCGACCGACGCCTGGGTATAGGCATGGCCCAACTCTGAAGAGGGATGCGGCGCAATTTGCTTCACGGTGTCGCGGTCGGCGCGCAGTTTCTCGCGCAGTTTTTCGCCCAGAAAGCGCAGCTCGTCGTCTACCAGGCGTTCGTCGTAAAACAGCGCAATTTCCAGGTCGGCCTTGGTAAACACCATTTCCAGCATGGAAAGGCGGGTAGCAAAAAAGGGCCAGTCCTGAATCATCTGTTTGATCAAGCTGCCCTTCCCTTCCTCTATGGCGCTCGCCAGCGCCTCGCCGGCGCCCAACCAGGCTGGCAGCATCAAGCGGGTTTGCGACCAGGCGAAAATCCAGGGAATGGCTCGCAATGTTTCAATGCCGCCACCCGATTTGCGTCGCGCCGGGCGCGAACCCAGCGGCAAACTGGCCAGTTCCTGCTCGGGCGTGGCCTGGCGGAAATAGCGCACAAAGTCGGGCTCTTCGCGAACCATTGCCCGGTAGGCGGCGCACGAATCGCCCGACATGCGGTCCATCAGGTCGCGCCAGGGTTGAATGGGCACCGGCGGTTTATCGGTATTTGCCTCTAGAATGGCGCTGGCGTAAATGGCCAGGGTTTTGGTGGCAATGGAACTCATGCCTAGCTTGGCGCGAATCATTTCGCCCTGCTCGGTCACCCGCAGCCCGCTTTTCAGTGAGCCGGGTGGCTGGGAAATCAGGGCGGCGCGTGCCGGTGCGCCGCCGCGGCCAATGGTGCCACCGCGGCCGTGGAACAGGGTAAGGGATACACCGGCCTTGTCGGCCACCTTCAACAGCTTTTCCTGCGCCTGGTACTGCGCCCAGCCGGCGGCAAACATGCCGGCATCTTTGGCCGAATCGCTGTAGCCAATCATCACCATCTGGAAGCCTTCAATCTGGCTGCGGTACCAGTCCATGGCGAACAGGTCGGAAATCACTGCCTCGGCGTTATTCAGGTCGTCGAGGGTTTCAAACAGGGGCGCTACCGGCAATTCGTAGGGCACGCCGCAGGCTTTCAACAACAGCTTCACGCACAGCACGTCGGACGCTTCGCGCGCCATGGATATCACATAGCCGCCAAAAGCCTGGCGCGGGTGGCGCGCAATTTCGCGACAGGTATCCAGTACTTCCTGCACTTCAGCGCTTGGGTACCAGTGATCGGGAATCAGCGGTCGCTTGCTTTGCAGCTCGCTCAGCAGAAACTCGCGCTTTTCGGTTTCGCCCCACTGGCTGTAATCGCCAATGCCCAGGTATTTGGTTAGCTCGGCCATGGCATCCGTGTGGCGCGTGCTTTCCTGGCGCACATCCAGGCGCACCAGGTGCACACCAAAGGCGGCAATGCGGTCCAGCAGATCCATCAGTTTGCCGTTGGCAACCCTTTCAAGCCCCACCTCGCACAGGCTGTCGTAGCAGGCCTTCATAGGTCGCCAGATCTGGTCAGCCGAACCAAACAGCGGCACCGCATGAGGCTCCGAGTCGCCATCGCGAAGTATCGCGGTAATGTGGTCTCGGCTCTGGCGCAAAATGGCGCGCGTATCGCGCAGTATCTTGCGATAGGGTTCGCGCTCGCCATTGACCATTTGTGAAAGCTGCGGCGTGCAGCGGCCCATGGACAGCTCGTCAATCAGCAGCTGGATATCCTGCAGGTACAGGTCGATGGCTTTCCAGCGGCACAGATAAAGCACCTCGCGCGTAATGCCTGAGGTCACATTGGGGTTGCCATCGCGGTCGCCGCCCATCCAGAAAGAAAAGCGCACCGGCGCGCGGCCGGGCGCTATCTCCACCTCAAGGTGGTTCCAGCAGGTACTGCGCAAACGCCGGGCAAAGTTGGGCACGGCATCCCACAGGGAATTCTCGATTACCGCCAGCCCCCAGCGGGCCTCATCCACCGGCGAAGGCCGGTGTTCACGAAAGTCGTCGGTGTGCCACATTTGCACAATCAGTTCGCGCAGCCGCGAATAAAGATTTTCACGCTCGCGATCGGTATGCCCCTGCAGCTCTAACTGCGACAGCACCTGGCTGATTTCCAGGTGTTTATTAATCAGGCTGCGGCGGGCAATTTCGGTGGGGTGCGCGGTAAGCACCAGATCCATATCCAGATTCTCAAGGCTGCTCTCCAGTTTTTGCTGCGAGCAGCCTCTTTTACGCAAATCGACAAAGGTATTTTGCAGGGTTTGCGTGGCGGAAAGCTGTGCGTCCATCTCACGCGACACCAGGTGATGCTGGTCGGCAATGTTTACCAGGTTCAGGAAGTGGCTGAATGCCCGCGCCACCGGCACCAGGTCATCATCGGCAAGCGAGCTCATGTATTCCGCCAGCGCCGCGTGGTCCGGATCTTCTCCGTCGCGCGCCTGCTTCGCCAGGCTGCGAATCCGTTCTACCTGCTGCAGGCGGGCGGCGCCGTCGGATTCCACCAGGGCTTCACCCAGCATGGCGCCCAGCAGGCTGACGTTCTGCTTTAGAGACTGGGCAATGGGATTTTCGGCCATGGGATACTCCGTCGACTGCGTTTATGGCGCACTGCACAATAGGTGGACTACTATTGCCTGATTTGCGCTGAAACTCAAAGTGTAATTTTATTCTATAAAGATACCACTTCATGTAATGTTTTTACATAATAGGCTTATCAGCTAGAATAGCCGCTTCGGCAAGGGGCGCACCATTCATGAGCGAGTCAATTTCACTGGTTGGAGACATCGGCGGCACCAATGCGCGCTTCGCGCTGGTGCGCGATGGCGAGATTGAGCACTTCGCCAGCGAAACCCTGGCCACCGCCGAATTCGACCGGGTGGAACTGGCCATTCGGCTATTCCTGGAAAAGCAGTCGGTCGACCGGGTTCAGCGCATTGCCCTGGCCGCTGCCGGGCCGGTGATCAATGGCCAAATCAAAATGACCAATACCGAGTGGGTGATCAATCAGGAAAACCTGCAACAAGAGTTCAGCGCCAGCGAAACCCGGGTTCTGAATGACTTTGAAGCCATTTCCCTGTCCCTGCCCCACCTCACATCCGGGCACCTTGACTGCGTGGGTGGCAATCACCAACTGGCAACCGACCAAAACTATGTGCTGGGCGTGGTGGGCCCCGGCAGTGGAACCGGGGTTGGCGGGCTGGTTGGCGTTCAGGGAAAAACTCACGCCATTGTGTGCGAGGGCGGCCACACC
>CAKZNR010000260.1 GCA_937129725.1 uncultured Cellvibrionales bacterium
ACCTCGATCAGGGTGAACCCCGCCTTGTTCTTATAGGTCTGAATCAGCTTCATTGAACAATAAAATAGGCGGCCAGCAGCGCAGAATCCTGCTGGCTTTCGCTCTCGAAAACGCGCACCTGGTAACGGTAGAAGTTTTCGCCAAGGGTAGACTCGGCCTCAAGCTGCCAGCGCCAGTCGCGACCCAGGGCAGTCAGGCTGCCGGAGGTTTCACCCAGCTGCCCGGTTTGCGGCAGCCAACCCTCGATCATCTGGTATTGCTCCATCAGCCGGTTCCAGCCCAGGCTGGACGCGGCCAGACGGCGTTGGTACTGATATTTTTCATCCGCCATTTGCTGGGTCGCCACCAGGGCGGCGGTAAGCATCAGGCTGGCAATCATGAAGGCAATCAGCACTTCGATCAGAGTGAATCCGCGCTGGCCCGCTGGTTGTCGCATTGGCCGCATCTACTGCAGCTCGGTTGTGGGCGATGCGCCGGACTGAGTCCAATTGATACGCAATGCAGCACCCTGGGGTGAACGCACAACCAGGCTGACATCGGCCAGCAGACTACCGTCGGGCATCACCACCATTCCCGGTTCGATCGGCGGCGGCTCGTCGGTCTCGCCAACCTGCTGCGGCTGCGCCCCGCCCTCTTCGTCGGGGCGATAAAACTCGTACTGCAAAGCATCGCTCAGCTGCGGCGTTTGCGCAGACATCCCGGGCCACCAGCGCTGGTCATACCATTGCGCCGCACGCGGCTGGCCCGCCTCGATATAAACGCCCACCACGCTGCCGTAGAGAATGGCCCGATCGCGAAGGTCGTCTACCCAGGACTCCAGCAGTTGTGCGTTGGTCTCCATGGTGCGCAGGTCACTGCGGTTCAGGTTGAGCAGCACCATGGCGCTGACGATACCGAGAATCAGCACAGCAACCAGCACTTCAATCAGGGTGAATGCCTTTTGCGAGGCGGGCCGTTTCATGAGGATATTCAGTCGCTGGTCCAGTTACCCAAATCGGCGTTGTTGCCAGACCCGCCTTCAACACCATCCGCGCCAAAGGAAAACAGGTCGTAGTCGCCGCCCCGCGTGCCGGGTTTTCGATACTGGTAGACATTGCCCCAGGGATCCTGCGGCATTTCCTCCAGGTAGGGGCCGCGCCAGGCGCGCGCGTCCGCCGGTTCCCGGATCAGAGCTTCCAGCCCCTCTCCACCCGCCGGGTAGGCAAAGTTGTCCACCCGGTACAGGGTGAGCGCGTTCTCGATTGCCCGCAAATCAGCCTTTACCCGCTCTTCGCGGGCCTGGTCGAGCCGCCCCAGTACAACCGGGGCAACAGCTGCCACCATCAAGCCAATGATAATTACCACCACCATGACTTCTACCAGCGTAAAACCGGATTGCCGGCGAATGGGGGCCTTGTTTTTGTTCATGAGCATCTCCTTTAAGGGCTCAGTTTACCTGTTCGGTGAGTTCAAGAATGGGCAGCATGATGGACATCACCACCGTCAAAATAATGCCGCCTATCAAAATAATAAGTACCGGGTTCATCAGCTTGAGAAAGGTATCCACCGCAACTTCAAGGCGGTTGCGGTAGTAGTCGCCTACCCGGGTCAACATTTGAGACAGCTCGCTGGATGCCTCGCCACTGCCCACCATGTGAACAAGGAAGCCGGCGTCCAGTTCAGCTTCGCGCAGCGAAGCGTGCAAGCTGGAGCCGCGGCGCATGGATTCGGTAACCGCCTCGAAGCGCTGACGCAACTCCAGGTTCTTGACCAGCGTCGACGAAATGCCAAGCGCCGAAAGCGCCGGCACACCACTTCCCAGCAGGGTGCCCAGGCTGCGCGACCAGTCGGAAATATCTGCCATGCGCATCCAGCGGCCCGCCAGGGGCAGCTTCAGTATCTGTCGATGCCAGACCAAACGAAGGCGGGGTTTTTTCAATGCCAGAGCAAAAGCCACTGCCGATGCCAATATCAGCAACCCGAGCCAGAGGCCATAATTCAGTGTGAACTGACTTAAACTCATCACAACCCGAGTAACCAGCGGCAACTGCAGGTCCTGGTTACGAAACACTTCGGTTAGCGAGGGCACGACCACCGTCATCATCACTATGGTCACGATCACTGAGGCCAGCACCAGAATAGCCGGGTATATCAGCCCGCGGGTGAAGGTTTTTCGGTTCTGGTCGCCGCTTTCAATTTCGTCCGCCATGCGCATCAGTACCTGGTGCAGATGACCCGTTTCCTCGCCCACTCCCACACTGGCAATGACACTCTCGGGAATGCGGTATGGGGCGCGCTTCATGGCGCCGGAAAAGGACCGCCCCTCGGTAATCTCTGCGCGCCAGGCTTCGCAAAGGCGTCGTTCACGGGAAGACTCGGCCTGTTCGGACGTCATTTTGAGCGCCTGCTCCAACGGCAAACCGGAATTGATCAGCACCCCCACCTGACGCAGCACCATGGCCAGCTGAAACTGACTCAAGCGCTTGCTGCCCATTGCGCCACTGCGGCCATCGCTCTGTTTTCCCTCGGCGCTTTGCTTGTCGCGAGCGGGTTTTATCCATTCCGGAAACAGGTCTTTTTCGCGCAATGCACGGCGAGCCTGCCGCTCGCTTTCGGCCGTCAGGGTGCCCTTGAGGTTTTTTCCGCTGCGATTCAGCGCGGCATAATCGAATAGGGGCATGGCAATCAGGCGCTGGTGACGCGCAGCACCTCTTCCATCGTGGTTTCACCACGCCGCACCATGTCGAACCCGGACTGCAGAACGCTGGGAACGGTGCTACGGATATGACGTTCGATCTCTACTTCGCCTGCGCC
>CAKZNR010000261.1 GCA_937129725.1 uncultured Cellvibrionales bacterium
TGCTGATACGCGCCGGACCTTTTGCAATCAAGCCCCACAGGAAGCGGCCGCACACCAGGGCCACAATCGCCCAGCCAATGTACTCGTGTATCAGGTAACCGTTCCAGGGGAACAATTCTTCCCCATTGACTTCGATGTCCGCGAGGGTTGATTCCCCGTCTTTTGTCATGAAGTAGTTAACGGCAAAAAGAATGGCGACCGACCAGTGCACAATGCGCACCAGCCAGTCCCATGAAGCGGTTGGTGTCGGAACCTCTGCCGCCTCTACCGCTTCTTCTGCAGCTTGGGCAACACCCCCCTCCTGTTCCGACATACTAGATGCCGTATTTTTCGTGCATGTCGCCGCGCAGGTCGTCGAAGGCGGCCATGATGGCAGCAGCCGCTTCAGCTTCGCCCTCTTCGGCAGCCGCGATCGCAGCATCAAACATACCCAGAGAGTACATCACGTCATTTTTCCACTCGGCCAGTGCGGCTTCGTCGGCATCGGCCAACACGTCGGGAACTAGGTCTGCGTTTGCAACCATGTTGCCGCGAATGGCGTTGAAGGTTTCAACCATTTCGTCAGCACTCATGCGGCCAACATTGGCCATGCCGCGGCCCAGTTCACGACCCATATTTTTCCAGTTGGTGGTGACTGCAGAATCTTCCTGTGCGACAGCGCCGGCTGAGAAGGTAGCAGCCATTACTGCGGCAAGACCCAGGTTCAGAAGCTTAGTCATCGATGTTCTCCTTTGAGGTTAGTAAGGTTTGGCGAATGATAGTGTTTTAAAGCAGAAATTGCGTCCACGCAGTTAAGTTTATTTTACATAGATAACTAACTGGTAATTTGCCGGCCAGATGCAGTCCACATTCCGGCAACCATGGCGGCCAGAAACAGCCAGTTTGCCGTTTCCAGGTACAAAATAGAAATAATGGCTGGGCCGGGGCAATAGCCAAACAGACCCCAGCCCACACCGAAACAAACAGAGCCCAGCAGCAGTTGGCGGTCTATGCCCTGATGGTCGGCGTGCTCAAACGGAAAACCAAGCAAACTGCGTTGGCGCCGGGATATCCAGCGGTAGCTGATTAAGGCGACCAGCACGGCCCCGCCCATCACGAAGGCCAAGTCGTAATCCCAGGCGCCAAAGATGTCGAGAAAGCCGATCACCTTGTGTGTGTCGGTCATGCCGGAAAGGGCCAGACCAAAGCCAAACATCAGGCCTGCAACCAAGGGTGGAATCAGGGTTTTCATGGGTTAAACGAGCTGGTTGACCATTGCCACGGTGGCAATAGCGGCTGACATAAAGCAAGCGGTAGCCGCCAGAGAGCGGCGCGACAGGCGAGCCAACCCGCATACCCCGTGACCACTGGTGCAACCGGAGGCCTTGCTGACACCAAAACCTACCAGGAAGCCTGCAGCAATGGCCAGTAACGGGTTGCTGTACAGCAGTTGCGGCACCGGTTTTCCGATTAACGCGTGGCACAGGACTGCGCCGAGTAAAAGGCCGCCGATGAAGCTGGCACGCCAGGCGCGTCCGTCCGATTTAAAAATCATGGATTGAAAGATGCCGCTGATTCCGGCAACGCGACCACTGAACAGCATGAGTACCGAAGCCGACAGCCCAATAAGCAGCCCGCCGGCCAGTGCCTGCCAGCTGGAGGCGTCAAGCATCGGCTTGGCCCAGTAATTCGCGCGCGTTTGCCAGGGCGGCGTCGGTTAACTCGGACCCGCGCAACATTCGGGCGATTTCCTTCACCCGCTCGTCCTCGGACAGGGGGTCGATGTATGAGCGAACGCTGTTTTCGTCGTCTTCCTTACGCACCCAGAGTTGCTGGTTGGCAAAGGCGGCAACCTGGGCCAGGTGGGTAATGCAAATGACCTGGGCGCGCTCGCCCAGCTTTCGAAGCAGCTTGCCCACCCGTTCCGCCGTTGCACCGCCAATACCCACATCTACCTCGTCGAAAACAAGGCAGGGCATTTGCCCCTGCCTGGCCGTTACCATCTGGATGGCCAGGCTAATGCGCGACAATTCACCGCCGGAGGCAATTTTGGCCATGGGGCCGAAGTCCTGCCCCGGGTTGGTACGCACATGCAACTCGACGCGATCGATTCCACCGGGCCCGGCGAATTGTTCCGGGTCGGTCTGCATCAAAAATTGCACTGCTGCGCCCTTCATCGCCAGCCCGTCGAAATGCCCATTCACCTCGTCGCTTAGCGCCGTTGCGGCATTCGTGCGCCCGCTGCTCAGCTGCTGTGCCAATTCTGTATAGACGCTGCGCAATGCCTGGCATTCCTGCTGTGCCTGTTCAAGCGCCCCCTCAGGATCGGCGATTTGTTGCAATGCCTCTTGCTGCTTATGGTGAAAGCTTTGCAGCTCGCTCTGGTTCAGCCGGTACTTTCGTGCCGCGCTGAAAATGTCACCCAGGCGTTGCTCCACCTGGCTCAGGCGCTGAGGATTCAGTTCAATTCGTTCGGCCTCGTGGCGGATCAGGCTGCCGGCTTCATCCAGCTGGATGGCCGCGCTTCGCAGCATGTCGAGCGACTCTTCCAGCTGCTTTGATTGGCCCGGCAGGCTTTCCAATAACTCGATGGATCGTCGAACCCCGGAGTCCAGAGAAAAGTTTTCGTCTTCACGCAGCAGGTTTACCAACTGCTGCAGTGTGGCAATAATCGACTCGGCATTGGCCAGCTCGGCCTGTTCTGCTTCCAGTGCTTCAAACTCGCCCGGTTGCAAATCAAGGGCGTCCAGATCTTCGACAACCTGCTGCAGCTCTTCCTGACGCTGGCGGTTTTGCTGCATATCCCTTTGCAATGTCTCCAGCTGTTGAACCTGTTCCTGCCAGGCATGCCAGGCATTCTGAACGCCAGCGCGCAACTCCAGCAGCTCGCCGTATTCGTCCAGCAATTGCACCTGGTAGGCCGGGCGCACCAGCTTCTGGTGTTCGTGCTGGCTGTGGATGCTGATCAGCAGCTCGGCCAGGTCTCTCAGTTGCACCAGGGTCACCGGTCGCCCGTTGACCCAGGCCGATGACTTGCCGTTGCGATTGATCACCCGCCGCAAAATGCAGTCGCCATCCTGCTCCAGTTCGTTCTGCTCCAACCATTGGCTGGCCAGCTGATTGGCCGAGGCGTCGAACATGGCGCAAACCTCGGCCTTGTCCTGGCCCTGACGAATGCGGCTGAAGTCGGCGCGGTCGCCCAGAGTTAATGAGAGTGCGTCCAGCATGATGGATTTGCCGGCACCGGTTTCGCCTGTAATGGCGGTAGTACCCGCCTCAAAGTGAATATCGAGTTGGTCTACCAGAGTGTAATTGCGAATACTGAGGTGGCTGAGCATGCGGCCGGATTCTGGAAAAAGGTAGCTGATTGTAATCAGTAAGCTCGCCAATCAAAAGGTGACGCATGACAGCTCTTGAAGCGACCGTTCGCAACCCCATATAGGCTCGGGACACCCCACGATACGGAGACAACACCTGGTGGCAGCAGAACAAGACAACGGGCGTGACAACGAAGAGCACTCACCTCAGTCCGCAGAAGCCGGCGAAACCTCGCAACAATCCGACGAAGCCGTTGCTGAGAATCAATTAGATAACGAGCAAACAGAGAACCAAGCGGAACAGACTGACGAGTCTTCCGACGCGGCCGACGATCCGGTGCAGCAGTTGGAGGAGCGGGTAGCCCGGCTGGAAGAAGACAAATTGCGCCTTGCCGCTGAAACCCAGAATGCCCTGCGCCGTTCCGAGCAGGAAGTAGAAAAAGCGCGCAAATTTGCGCTGGAATCCTTCTCCAAGGATCTGCTTCCGGTGGTCGATAATCTCGAGCGTGCATTGCAGGCTGGCGCTGGCAGTGAAACCGCGCAAGCAGTGCTGGAGGGCGTCGAGCTAACGCTAAAAACCTTTCAGGAAACGCTGGAGCGTTACCAGCTGCAGTCCATCGACCCCCAGGGCGAACCCTTCGACCCGCAAGAGCACCAGGCCATGTCAATTCAGGAAAATGCCGATGTTGAGCCCAATACGGTGCTGACTGTTTTCCAGAAGGGCTACCGACTGAATGGCCGGCTGGTACGTCCGGCCATGGTAGTGGTAAGCAAATCGCCGGGCTAATCGCGGCGCAAAAACAAAAGAAAGCGCAAATCTTGCAGTGCCCGGCACTTGAAAAGACCCGCCTGCAACCAAATATGTGTAGCAAAGCCGCCCGGCAGGGCGAGTTCAATATTCTGGAGTAAGAAATGTCAAAGATTATTGGTATTGACCTTGGAACCACCAACTCTTGCGTTGCATTCCGCGACGGAGAAAAGGTTCGGGTTATTGAAAACGCCGAGGGCGATCGCACCACGCCCTCTATTGTCGCCTTCACCGACGACAACGAAATTCTGGTGGGCCAATCGGCCAAGCGTCAGGCGGTAACCAACCCGTCGAACACCCTCTATGCGGTCAAACGCTTGGTCGGTCGTCGCTTTGATGATGCGGTGGTACAGAAAGATATCGCCATGGTGCCCTATAAAATTGTCAAGGCAGACAATGGCGACGCCTGGGTTGAAGTGAAGGGCGACAAAAAAGCGCCGCCGCAAATTTCAGCCGAAGTTCTCAAAAAAATGAAGAAAACCGCCGAGGATTACCTAGGCGAGAAGGTAACCGAAGCCGTCATCACGGTGCCGGCCTACTTCAATGACTCGCAGCGCCAGGCAACCAAAGACGCCGGAAAGATTGCCGGCCTGGATGTGAAGCGCATCATCAACGAGCCCACCGCAGCCGCACTGGCCTATGGCCTGGACAAGCAGGGAACCGGAGACCGCACTGTTGCGGTGTATGACCTGGGTGGCGGTACCTTCGATATTTCCATTATCGAAATTGCCGATGTCGACGGCGAAATGCAGTTCGAAGTGTTGGCAACCAATGGCGATACCTTCCTCGGCGGCGAAGACTTCGACCTGCGCGTGATCAACTATCTGGCAGAAACCTTCAAGAAGGATTCCGGTATCGACCTGAAGGGCGATGCCCTGGCCATGCAGCGCCTGAAAGAAGCGGCTGAGAAGGCAAAAATCGAGCTGTCTTCCAGCCAGCAAACCGAGGTAAACCTGCCCTATATCACGGCCGATGCCTCGGGTCCGAAGCACCTGGTGGTGAAGCTGACCCGTGCCAAGCTCGAGTCGCTGGTCGAGGATCTGGTGGCCAACTCCCTCGAGCCTTGCCGCACAGCCTTGAGCGATTCCGGTGTTTCGGCCAACGACATCGACGAAGTCATCCTGGTGGGTGGGCAAACCCGTATGCCGCTGGTGCAAGCCAAAGTGACTGATTTCTTTGGCAAAGAGCCGCGCAAGGACGTCAATCCCGACGAAGCTGTGGCCATGGGTGCTGCATTGCAGGGCGCTGTGCTTTCCGGCGACGTGAAAGACGTATTGCTGCTGGATGTCACCCCGCTCAGCCTGGGTATTGAAACCCTGGGTGGCGTGGCAACACCCCTCATCGAGAAGAACACCACCATCCCTACCAAGAAGTCGCAAATCTTCTCCACTGCGGAAGACAACCAGACCGCCGTAACTATTCACGTGGTGCAGGGCGAGCGCAAACAGGCAGCCCAGAATAAATCGCTGGGTCGCTTCGACCTGGCCGATATTCCGCCGTCACCTCGCGGTATGCCGCAAATTGAAGTGACCTTCGACATCGATGCCAACGGAATCCTCAATGTGTCTGCCAAAGACACGGCCACTGGCAAAGAGCAGTCCATTGTGATCAAGGCGTCCAGCGGCTTGTCAGAAGAAGAAGTGGAAACCATGGTTCGTGAAGCCGAAAGCCACGCTGAAGAGGATGCGCGCTTCGAAGAGCTGGTGCAGGCACGCAACGGCGCCGAAGGTCTGGCTCATGCCACGCGCAAAACGCTTGAGGAAGCAGCAGACAAGGCAGACGACAGCGAGAAGGCAGAAATTGAAGCGGCTATCGAAGAAGTGGAAACCGCCTGCAAGGGCAACGACAAGGAAGCCATCGATTCGGCGGCTGAGAAACTGACGACCCTGTCCAGCAATCTGGCGCAGAAACTCTATGCCGACCAGCAGGCCGGTACCGGGGCGTCTGGCCCGGAAGAGGCCGCTGCCGAAGACGACGCAGTAGACGCCGAGTTCGAAGAAGTGAAGGACGACGAGAGCAAATAACCGCACTCGATCGTCTGACCACCGGAGCTCGCACGGGGCGCGGGGCTGTATGCCCCGCGTTTTTTTCGTAAACCACAAGCTGAAATAGAGAGACAAGGTGTCTAAAAGGGATTACTACGAAGTACTGGGTGTCGATCGTGATGCCGACGCGGCTGCCATCAAAAAGGCCTACCGTCGCATTGCCATGAAGTATCACCCGGACCGTAATTCCGACGATCCCCAGTCGGAGGACAAGTTCAAGGAAGCCTCCGAGGCATACGAAGTGTTGGCAGACGCCGAGAAGCGTGAGGCCTACGATCGCTTCGGGCACAGCGGCGTAGACCCCAACGGGATGGGGGGCGGCCAGGGTTTTGGTGGCGGCGGTGGTTTCGGGGACATTTTCAGCGACGTATTTGGCGATATATTTGGCGGTGCCCGCGGCCCCTCGCGCGGCTCCGACCTTCAGTACCGGCTTGAAGTCAGCCTCGAAGAGGCGGTGCGCGGCACCACTTCCAAAATCCGTATTCCTGTCACCGTCGCCTGTGATACCTGCAACGGCAGCGGCGCCAAGCCCGGTACCGAGGTCAATACCTGTGGCACCTGTCACGGTCAGGGCCAGGTGCGCATGCAGCAGGGGTTCTTCTCTGTGCAGCAAGCCTGCCCCACCTGCCGTGGGCGAGGAAAAACCATCGAATCACCCTGCGGTAAATGCCGTGGTCAGGGCCTGATACAGGAAAACAAAACCCTGTCGGTGCGTGTGCCACCCGGGGTAGATACCGGCGATCGTATTCGCCTGTCTGGCGAGGGTGAAGCGGGGCCGGGTGGATTGCCGCCGGGCGACCTTTACGTGGAAGTACGAACCCGCGCACATGATGTTTTCCAGCGCGATGCAGACGATCTTCATTGCGAGATTCCGATCTCAATGAGTAAGGCGGCGCTAGGCGGCACCGTCAAAGTGCCGACGCTGGGTGGCAGTGCAGAGATTGAGTTGCCTGAGGGCACCCAGACTGGCAAGACGTTTCGTCTGCGTGGAAAAGGTATCAAGGGACTGCGGTCAAGTTATCCGGGCGATCTCTATGCCCATGTGA
>CAKZNR010000262.1 GCA_937129725.1 uncultured Cellvibrionales bacterium
ATTTGCGTAGTGGTGCTGCCGGTAGTGGTGTTGTTGCTGTTGGTCACGGAGTTGTCCGTGAGGGCGCTGTTGTCGTCGGCATTGATGTTGATGTCGCCGCCGCCACAGGCGACAAGCATGCCAGTCGCGATCAGAGTCAGTCCCAGTTTGGTAAATTGCATAGTGCTCTCCAAGTGTAGTAATCACCCCACGCAGGCGGAGTGGCTGTATAGATCACTTGACGCGGGACAGGCTAGCCGCGCGACAAGGTGTCGGTATGGCGAAGATTTTAGGCAGCGAATGTTGCTATTCGGTGAAGTGCACAATCAGATGCGGCAGAGAAGAAGAGCTGATACCTCAATTTAAAAGGTGGGCTTATGCTTATGTTTTAACGGGGTTTTTGATCTATTTAACGGGACTTTCCGGCAGGCTGGCAAAGGCCACTTTATGACACAAATGTTGCAGCGACCGAGTTTTCAGAACGACTTTCGCAGGTTTTGACCTTCCAGCTGAAAAAGCAGCTCGGCCTCGCCAATCTCCAGTAGGACAACACCTTCTGCCAAGAGGTCTCCGCTGGAGTAGCTTTCGCCATTGATAAACACACGACTTCGTTGCGGCTCGTCATCAAACAGAATGACACCCTGCACGTCCAACAACTGTATTTTCTGTCGCGCCAGAAATTCCCGGGACGGGCCCGAAGCCTGCATGGGCCCTTCGACAGGTTCAGTTTCGACGGCGACGGTTTCGACTTCCACCTCGCTGATGGATGCAGCAGAAAGGGTGGTTTGCACGGCTGTCGGGGTTTCGGCCGGCACCCCCGCATCACTCTGCTGGCCTTCTGCCCCTCGCAGGTCGGGCTGCATCCAGAGCAGAACCAGACCACCCGCCATAACTAGCAACAGGACAGTTGCCACCGCGATCCATTGGCTTGAGCGGGAACCGGCAGCGCCCGCCGGCCCGGACGCAATCAACTGGTCGATGTCCGGAATGCTGCCCCGCTGCTTTTCTTTTTCGGCCTTCTTCAGGGCACACAGAATGTAGGACATCAGTTGTCACCGCCGCCCAGCGTCGGCACCGGTTCGTCAGACAGTTCGTTCAGCCGCATCAAGGTATTGCGACCCAGCACTCCGTCTGCCAGCAAGCCCTCACGCTGCTGAAAATCGGCCACCAGCTCGGCAACCGGCTGGCTATAGTGGCCTCCGGTAATCAGGTTGGGTACATCCTGCAACACACTTGCCAACTGCGGCATCAGCCAGCTCAGTACGGCGGAATTCCTGTCGCCGGTGGCGATGTAGCTGTCATAACCAACTGGAGGCCGCCACAGAAAAAGTATATCGGCCGGCCAGCTGCTTACCTGCGCAGCCGAAATATCCTTCACCAAGCTGGCGCCATCCGCCGAGCTCACAACCAAAAAGGGCCGGTTCAGTCGCAATGCATCTGCCTCGGTCTGGCCGGCCAGCTCGACACACCTTAACTGATGGGCCGCGGCCAGACGGCATAGCTCGGTTACCGAGCCTGCGGCAGCCTCAACCGACCACTGAGCCAACAGCTGCGAGAAAGCACTGGACTGACGCGGATCAGCATGGGGTGCGGCCGCCAGGGGCTGAGGGCTGTCTGCAACCGGTGCGGGCTGCACAGGCAACGGCTGCCTGGCAGCGGACTCGGCCGGTATTTCCTCAATCACAGGAGCTTGAGGTTCCGGCACGGATACCGCAGGGGCCAATTGCTGCGACACCTGTTGCCCATCAGGTGCCAGAACCAGGTAGCAAACGCCCACCCCGATCAAAAGCGTGAGACTGGCCAGCCGCAGTGCACTGAGCATTCCAGCTTTTGCGCGGGGCGTGTCACCCAGCACCTCGCGAGCAGCCTGCCGCACCTGCTTGCGGCCTACCTGGTCCAGATCACCTGCATAGGCTCCCATCAGGGCACATTCGGCCACCAGGTTAATCTTTCGCGGAATACCCCGGGATTGGCTCCAGAGTTCATGAATAGCGGATGACTTGAAAATCGTCCGCGCGCTGCCTGCCGCCTTCATGCGATGGACAACATAGCTTCCCACCTCCACCGCACGCAACGGCTGCAAGTGGTGGCGGGAAATAACCCGTTGATCCAACTGGCGCAGGGAAGGTTGTTTCAGCGTTTCCAGCAGCTCCGGCTGACCCACCAGCAGTATGTGCAGCAATTTCGCGGTATTGGTTTCCAGATTGGTCAGCAGGCGCAGAGTTTCCAATACTTCAGCCGACAGGTTTTGCGCTTCCTCGATCACAACCAGCGTTCTGCGGCCCTGTTCGTGGGCCTGCAAAAGATTGCGATAGAGCTGATCGACCATTTCCCGGTGCCCGGCATCTGCGCCCAGCTGGGTTACATCCAGTTCCTGGCAAATACTGGCCAGAAGGTCCTCAACACCCAACCGGGCATTCAGAATATAGGCTATGCGGAAATTGGCTGGCGCCTGCTCCAGCAGCAGGCGGGTAAGGGTTGTTTTGCCCGTGCCCACCTCGCCGGTGAGCAAAATAAACCCGCCTTCGCGCTGCAGCCCGTACTTCAGGTGCGCCAGTGCCTGACGGTGCTGCTCGCTCGGGTAGAGAAAGGCGGGATCCGGAGAAATAGAAAAAGGATCCCGCTCCAATCCGAAGTGTCGCTGGAACACTGGCGCTGACCTAAGGCTCCGGAACCACCGGAACCATACTGTTCTCGCTGTCCTGGGGCAGGTTGAAGAAACCCTCCAGGATAGGCGACGAATTCTCGCCCGAGTTTTCGAAGTAACCGCTTTCGTGTGAGCGCAGGTATTCAAACTGGCGCAGGGTCGCTTCGCGGGCCTGCAGGCTGTTTTCCAGAATGGTGGGGCGGATAAACATCATCAGGGTACGCTGGTCGCCCGACCTGGAATCGGAGCGGAACAGGCGGCCCAG
>CAKZNR010000263.1 GCA_937129725.1 uncultured Cellvibrionales bacterium
CGCGCTTCTCTTGCCGGCCTTGTCCTCTATAGGCAGCAGCGCTCTGGCCCCAACGCACCTTGTTATCGTGAGCGGGCTCGGCGGCGAAACCCGCTTCCAGGATGCCTTCGACAGCGAGGCGCTGGCCATCTATCGGGCCGCCGAAACACTGAACGCCGATACCCATTCACTGCACCTGCTCACCGGTGATCAGGCGAACCGCGAGCACCTGCTGGCTACCCTGGAGATGCTTCAGCCGGGCGCAAACGACCAGCTGCAGTTGCATTTGATCGGGCACGGGTCCTGGGATGGCATGCAATACAAGTTCAATCTGGTGGGCCCCGACCTGACCGCTGACGACCTCGCCGCCAACCTTAACCAGCTGGGTGGCGAACAACTGGTTGCCCTGATGACCAGCAGCAGCGGAGCAGCACTCGAGCCGCTCACCTCGGATAACCGTGTTGTGATTACCGCTACCAAGAGCGGGCTGCAAAAAAACCTCAGCCTCTTTTCCAGCTTCTGGGCCGAAGGCGTTACTTCCGAGCTGGCCGACCTGGACAAAAACGAAATCATTGATCTGGACGAGCTATACCAGTTCACCCGCAATGGCATTACCAACCACTATGAAGAGTCGGGGTTGATAGCCTCGGAATCCAGCCTGGTTGAAGGCAGCGAGCTGGACCGCTTCACCATTTCCCGAGTCGGCCTGCTTGCCGGCTCGGCACTGGATGCCGAAACCGAAGCACTGCTGGTTCGGCGCGATTCACTGGAGAGCCAACTGGACGAGCTGGCAACTCGCCGCGACGACATGAGCGAGGCCGACTACTTCGAAGCCTTGCAGGAAATCATCCTGCAGTTGGGCCAAATCCAAAACCAGATCGATATGCGGCTGGAAATGTCTAACGAGGGCCTTCTTGAATAACCTCGTAAAATCGCTGACAGGGCCAGCCGCGCTGCTGCTCTGCGTGCCGCTGTGGGCGTTTGAATACGACTACAGCGGCCTGCGAGATGCGGCTCTTCTGGAATGCGACAAGCTGCACTGGGCTGCGCAAACCACGGCGGCAGAAAGCTGTTATAGCCAACTGGCCAGCGAAACCGGAAACGATTGGCACCGGGCCGAAGCACTCTGGGCTCTGGGCGAAATCAACGACGCCAACAGCGCGTTCGGCCGCGCCGTTGCCGCCAACCCGGAAAATCCTATGTTGAGGGTTCGCTGGGGCTACCTCTATCTGGAAACCTGGCAATATCAGGATGCTGTCGGGCTGTTTCAGGAAGCCCTGGAAATCGACGAAAACTTTGCCGCTGCCGAGGTAGGAATCGCGCGCGCCAATACAGCTGATTTCTCGGCCGGTGGTTTTGGTGAACTGCTAAACCTGTTGGAAAGCCATGTCGACAACATGGAAGCCATGATGACTTTGGCACGACTCTACATGGAACAGCGGGATACTGAAGGCGCGCTGGTCTATCTGGATACCGCCGCCGAAATTCTCAACCCCGACTTACCTCCTACCCGCCTCTACGCCTACTACGCCGCCGCCGATTATATTGACGGCAAAGACCCGCAAAGCTGGATTGACAAGGCTCTGGAGGTGAACCCCAATTACGGTGATCTGTTTGTTCATCTGGCATTCTTTGCCGAGATTACCTACCAGTACCGCGACGCTGTGCGGTTCCTGCAAAAAGCGGTTCAGATAGACCCTTACAACTGGGAGGCGCGTGCCGAGCTGGGGCTGGCCCTGGCCAAGCTGGATCGCATCGAGGATTCACGCCAACACCTGGAAGCCGCCTATGAGGGCGACCCCTACAATATAGAAACGGTCAACCTGCTGAAGCTGTTCGACACCTTTGACGACTTCCAGGTGGTTGAACGGGCGATCAGCTACGACACGCCCGAAGGGTCGCAAACCACGCGGGTGCGGCTGCGACTGCATCGCGATGAAGCCGCCGTGCTGGCCCCCTACAGCTTCGAGTTGCTCGAGCGGGCTATTCCCCTGTTTGCTGAGCGCTACAACTACGTGCCAACAGAAACCATCGCTATCGAGCTTTACCCACACCACGACGACTTTGCCGTGCGAACTCTGGGCGAGCCCATGATTGGCCCACTGGGCATTGCCTTTGGCTACCTCTTTGCCATGGACAGCCCCTCGGCCAAACCCCCGGGCGCATTTCACTGGGGGTCAGTGCTGTGGCACGAATTGAGCCACGTGTTTAGCCTGGAAGCCTCGGGCAGCCGGGTTCCACGCTGGTTCAGTGAAGGGCTATCCACCTACGAGGAATGGAATAGCGGGCCGCTGGACCACTACCAGATTCCTGCCTATGTGTTCCAGCGTATCGGTGAAGGTCGCATGCTGTCAGTGCGCGACCTGGACGGCGGTTTTCTGCGTCAGGAATACGAAAACCAGATTATTGTGTCTTATCAACAAGCCGGCCTGATTTGTCAGTTCATTGCCGATACCTGGGGCGCCGACAAGTTTGCCGAAATGCTGGCCCTGTTCAAGCAACGCCTGGATATGGAACAGGTATTCGAGCAGGTACTGGGAATCAACACCTTTGCTTTCGATGCCCAATTCGAGAACTGGGTGTTTGAAGAATTCGATAATGTCATCGACAAAGCGGAGGCCCTGTTGGGTTACCTCAATGCTGCCGGGCAAGCCTACGCCGCCGAGAACTGGGAGGCGGTGCTGGACAATGCAAACCGTGCCCTGATTATCTACCCCGAATACACCGAAGACGGAAACGCCTACGAACCCCTGGCACGAACCTATCAGGAATTGGGTGATCTGGAATCAGAATTGACCATTTTGCGCGAGTATCAGCGCAACGGCGGCTATGCGCCAGGTGCTTTGCTGCGACTCGCCGAACTGTTGGAGCTGGAAGGTGCCGACGCAGAGGCGCTGGATGTGCGGCGCGCGCTGCGCTTTGTTGCTCCCTTTCCCGAACAGTTACACCGTGATCTGGCGCAGGGCTATGCCGCCGCCGGCGATCGCGAAAATGCCCTGATGGAGTACACCATGCTGCTGGATATGGGCGCGCAGGACAGCGCCAGTGTGCACTATGGTATTGCCCAGCTACACCTTGCCAGCGGCCGCACTGAACTGGCACGCCGACACACCCTGTTGGCGCTGGAAACCGCTCCCTACTACCGGGAAGCACAACAACTTCTTATGACAATCATGCAACGGGATCCCTGATGAATGACACGAATAACTCGATGGAACTGTCAGCCGACACGGAAAAACTGGTCGGAGAATTCGCAACTGCCAGTGCCAACATTCGCACCGAAGTCGGCAAGATAATTGTCGGCCAGGAAGAGGTGGTAGATTCGCTGCTGATCACCCTGTTGGTGGGTGGACACTGCCTTATTACCGGCATGCCAGGCACCGCCAAAACTCTGCTGGTTCGTACCCTCAGCGAGGCCCTGGGGCTTTCGTTCAAGCGTATTCAGTTCACACCCGACCTGATGCCAACCGATATCACGGGTACCGATGTGGTTGAGGAAGACCCGGCTTCCGGGCATCGCAGCTGGACCTTTGTGCATGGGCCGGTGTTTGCCAATGTGCTGCTCGCCGACGAGATTAACCGCACGCCGCCAAAAACCCAGTCGGCAATGCTTGAGGCGATGCAGGAGGGCTCGGTAACCGTTCGCGGCAATATTCACCAGTTGCCAGATCCCTTCTTTGTACTGGCCACCCAGAACCCGATTGAAATGGAAGGCACCTATACCCTGCCTGAAGCACAGCTCGACCGTTTCCTGTTCAACGTGTTGCTCGACTACCTGTCGGCAGAAGAAGAACTGGCCGTGCTGGATCGCAATACCTCCGGCACGCCACTACCCGAAGTAAATGCCTGTACCAGTGCCGAACAAATACTGCAGTTCCAGTGGCTGGTGCGTCAGGTGCCTATCGAGCAAGACCTTGCCCGCAAGGCGGTAGAGCTGGTGCGGGCAACCCGCCCCACCGAGCCGGGCGCCAACGAACAGGTGCGCAAATACCTGAAGTACGGCGCCAGTGTTCGTGCCACCCAGTTTCTCAGCCTGTCGGCCAAGGCCCGCGCCCTGCTTCAAGGCCGCTACTATGTGACGGCCGAGGATCTGGCTGCGCTTGCAAAACCCATTCTTCGCCACCGCACAATCACCAACTACTTTGCCGAGTCCGACGGTGTAACTGCCGACGACATCCTCGACAGCATTATTGCTGACATCCTCTAGGCAGGCGGACATTACAAATGGCTGACGCACCAGCGACAAGACTGCTCAAACCCGAGGTTTTGCAACAGCTTGCCAACCTCGAGCTGATCGCGCGCGCGTCCATCGACGGTTTTCTGATCGGCATGCACCGGTCGCTAAACCACGGTTTCAGCCAGGAGTTCGCCGAGTACCGCTCCTATCAGGAGGGGGACGACCCGCGCTTTATCGACTGGAATGTGTTCGCACGCACCGAGCGCATGTACCTGAAACAATATTGGGGCGAAACCAATACCCACCTGACACTGCTGGTGGATTGCAGCGCATCCATGGGTTTTTCCTCCGGGAAAGTAAGCAAGTACGAGTACGCCAGCTGGCTGGCCGCTTCGCTGGCTTTTATGGCCAAGCGCCAGCAGGACGCGGTTGGCCTCCTGTTGTTCAGCGAGAAAGTAGAACACTTCCGCCCGCCATCGGCGCGCTCCGAGGCGCTGCACGCAGTGCTGCACCTGTTGGAGCATACCGAACCGGGCAGTGGCACGGCCCTGGGCGGACCGGTGCGCGACTGCTGTGACCGTATCAACCGCCCTGGCATTATTGTGGTGATATCCGATTTCCTCGACCACCCGGAGAAAATTTTCGACGAACTTCGGCCACTGCATGGACGTGGGCAGGATGTGATCCTGTTCCAGGTGCTGGATCCGCAGGAGCTTGAACTCAACCTGAAGCAGTCGACTCGCTTTCAGGACATGGAAACCGGCGCCGCCGTTAACGTGGATACCCAATTCGCCGCCGAAGAATACTCGGCTGCCATGCAGCAACACATCGCCGGCATCGCCGAAGTCGCCAAGAGTACCCAGGCCGACCACCATGTGATGCGCACAGACGAACCGCTGGATGAAGCTCTCAGGCAGTACCTGATGCACCGCCAGAGGAGAGTGTAATGGCTCTACTGACACCCCTGTTTCTGCTTGGCCTGGCTTGCCTGGCTATCCCGATCTGGCTGCACCTGATGAACCGGAGCGACCCGCCTGCCCAGCCATTCAGCTCAACGCTACTGCTCAAGCACAGTGACCAAATTACCTCCAGTGAGCGCAGCTTGCGTTACTGGTTTTTGCTAGTACTGCGCCTATTGGCACTGCTCATTTTGATATTGCTGTTCGCCCAACCGGCCATGCGCGTTTTTCAGAGTGAGAATTCCGGCCCAACCGAAAACAACGTCATTTTGCTGCTGGACCGTTCGCTCTCGATGTCGGCGGGCCAGCGCTGGTCCTCGGCTCAAGATCGGCTGAATCAGTTATTGGACAGCTTGCCAGCAGGCACCTCGGCACAGCTTCTCGCGGCCTCCGACCGGCTGGAACTGGTACAGGAACCGACCACCGACTTCGCTACGATCCGGGCCTCCGTCCAGCGTTTGCGACCCGACCAGGGCGAACTGAACATGGCAGCACTGATTGCGGCCGCCGATGATCTGGCTGCTGGCTTGCCAGGCACTAGTGAAATTCACCTGTTCAGCGATTTGCAGGCCAGTAATTTGCCCACCCGCTTTAGCGACCTGGTGCCCTCTCGCGCCCCACTGCAACTGCACCCGGTAGGCGATGACGAGTCGAGCAACGCATCCCTGACTGCCGCCTATAGCGGGTCGGACATCCAGGCCTGGGTGCAGTGGCAAGGTTTTGGCAGCGATCAACCCCTGCCTACGATCAGCCTTCACA
>CAKZNR010000264.1 GCA_937129725.1 uncultured Cellvibrionales bacterium
GTGAGACGTGCCTGTGGCACATCGTCAAACAGCACGTCACGGCTGGACTCATTGCGTTTCGCAATCCAGATCTCCGGGCGGCTCAGGTTGGGGCCGGGGTCGATGTCGCCAAAGAAATGCTGCACTCGTTCGTAGACATGCTGCGGGTCAACATCGCCCGCCACCACCAACACCGCATTGGATGCTCCGTAGTAGGTTTCAAACCAGTCGTAAACATCTTCCAAAGACGCGTTATTCAGGTCTTCCATGGAACCAATGGTGGACCAGCGGTAGGGGTGTCCCTCGGGGAACATGCCTTCCAGCTGCAGGTAGCCGGCCATGCCGTATGGCTGATTGTCACCCTGCCGCTTTTCGTTTTGCACCACACCACGCTGTTCATCCAGCTTTTCCTGGGTAATAGCGCCAAGCAGGTGCCCCATGCGGTCAGATTCCATCCACAACACCCGGTCGAGCGCCGGCGTGGGAACTGTCTGAAAATAGTTGGTCCGGTCAAACCAGGTGGTACCGTTCAGATCTGTGCCGCCGGCCAGTTCGAGAGGCAGGAACCACTCGCCGTCATAGTTTTCGCTGCCGTTGAACATCAGGTGCTCGAACAGGTGCGCGAAGCCGGTAATGCCCTCCCGCTCGTTTTTGGAGCCCACGTGATACCAGATGTTTACTGCCACGATGGGTGCCTTGTGGTCCTCGTGCACCAGCAGTGTCAAGCCGTTGTCGAGTTGGAAACGCTCAAAAGGTATCTGGATATCCTCGGCATATTGCGCCTGCGCCGATGTCGCCACAACTGTCAGCCAAAGTGCCGTGATGGTTCGCATGAGTTTGATCAAATGTCGTTTCCCCTGTTTCTGTCTCTAAGACGCTGCAACAGTAAAATAATTCCCACCAGCACCGCCGCCGGCAAAGCCAACAGCAACAAACCTACCAGCAGCCACAATGCCGCACGAGCTACATCGGCAGCCGGCACATCCCAACCCCAAATAGCCAGGGCGATAAACACGCCCCCGGCAATCAGCATGGGTACTATCGGGCGCCGGGTTGTAAATCGGATATTGACCAAGAGTTAGTCGCACCGCTGGTACTGTGCAGCGTACATGCTCGCTCTTTGCTGCACGCGGCTGGCCACTGCCAATAACCAGTCCTTGCTGCGGTAGCTGCCAGAGTTAAAACCTCCGTGCCCCTCATGATAGGCGAGATACAGCGAGTAGGCATCGGTTGATGAAATTCCGCTAAGTTGGCGGCTTTTATTGTTGTACCAGCCGATGAAATCGATGGCATCGTCGAAGTCATCGCGATCGCCGTTGCGGCCGGTATCCCTTTCGTGCCAGCGCCAGGTGTCGGTTTTGGCCTGGGCATAGCCCCTCGCACTGCTCTCGCGCCACCAAAGGGGGATACCCAAAAAGCGCACCCTGGGAGGGCGCGCGTCGTCAACAAAAGAAGATTCCTGAAACATGATGGCCATCATGACCGGAATAGACGCATCCCAGCGCCTCTCGGCATCACGCGCATCGCCGCGCCAACCCCATTTCTGATCGAAGATGTCACAGATATTGTCAGGGTTATCTGGCGGCCCCCAGGAGCAACCGGCGATTAGCGCCAACAAGAGAATAAGCCCACTGCGTTTCATTGGTGTTGCTCCAGGCATTCGATAAGCCGATCCTCAGTCCAGATTTCCACCCCAAGTTTCTCTGCCTTGGTCAGTTTCGACCCAGCCTTGGCGCCAGCTACCAATATGCTGGTTTTGGCACTGACCGAACCGCTTACGCGGGCACCCAGCGCCTGCAGTTGCTCGGTGGCCTGTTCACGCGTCATCTGCTCCAAGCTCCCAGTAAGAACAAAGGTTTGGCCCTTCAAAGCATCGTTTTCAGTGCCGGAAGGTTGCGGCCAATACAATCCAAGCTGCAGCAGTTCGTCGATCACTTCACGGTTACTCTCACTGGCAAAAAATGCAGCAATGTGGCTTGCCACTACCGGACCGACATCGGGAACTTCCAGCAATTGCTCCTCGGTGGCTTGCATCAATTGTTGCAGGTCGCCAAACCAGCTTGTCAGGGCCTGTGCCGTGGCCTCGCCCACTTCCCTGATTCCCAGTGCGTAAACAAACCGCGGCAAGGTGGTTTTACGCGATGCCTCAATGGCTTCGCAAAGATTTCTGGCTGACTTCTCGCCCATTCGCTCAAGGCTGGAGATCTGTTCAACCTCCAGGCGGAAAATGTCGGCGGGCGTTCTTAGCAGCCCGGCCTGCACCAGCTGCACCACCAGTTTGCTGCCCAGGCCATCGATATCCAGCGCCTTGCGCGATGCGAAGTGCTCAAGCGACTCGCGTTGCTGTGCCGGGCAACTCAAGCCTGCCGGGCAGCGGGTAACCACCTCGCCCTCGGCCTGTTCCAGCGGTGTGTTGCACTCGGGGCAATTGACGGGAAACTCAATTTCCTCTCCGCCGCCAGACTCGCTGACAGACACTACTTGAGGAATCACGTCACCGGCGCGGCGTATCACCACCCCATCACCAATGCGCACTCCCAAACGGGCAATCTCGTCCCGATTGTGCAGCGTGGCATTGCTAACCGTAACACCGCCTACCGACACGGGTTGTAATCTGGCCACGGGGGTAACCGCTCCGGTGCGACCCACCTGAAAATCCACGCCCAACAGGCAGGTAGATTTTTCCTGGGCCGGAAACTTGCGGGCAATGGCCCAACGCGGGGCGCGAGAGACAAAACCCAGGCGTTGCTGCAATAACAGGCTGTCTACCTTGTAGACCAAGCCATCAATGTCGTAGTCGAGCTCATCGCGCAATTGCAGCAAGCGCTCATAATAATTGCGGCAGGAATCCAGGCTGTCGCATCGCTCTATCAGGGGGTTAATGCGAAAACCTGCCTCACCCAGCAATTTCAGCAGTTCGAATTGACTGCCAGCCAGCTCACCACCCTCGAGATAACCAATACTGTAGGCCATAAACTGCAGAGGCCTCGACGCGGTAACGCGCGAATCGAGCTGCCGCAGGCTGCCTGCCGCGGCATTGCGCGGGTTGGCAAACACCTTATCGTTCGCTTCTCGCGCCGACTGGTTTAACTTCTCGAATCCGCTGCGAGACATTACCACCTCGCCGCGAACCTCCAGACGCGGCGCCAGATTTTTGCGCAAACTGAGTGGTACCGATTCGATGGTGCGCACGTTACTGGTGATGTTTTCGCCACGGCGCCCGTCCCCGCGCGTGGCCGCACGTTCCAGCTTGCCATCGTTATAGAGCAGACTAACGGCAATACCATCAAGCTTGGGTTCTGCGGTGATGTCGGGGAACCGGGTATCGCCCAGGCGAGACTGGATTCGCTCCACAAAGGCCTGCAGCTCTTCGTCGCTGAAGGCGTTGTCCAGGCTCAACATAGGCAAGAGGTGCTCAACCGACTCAAACGCGGCAGCTGGCTCGGCGCCAACACGCTGGGTGGGCGAATCGTCGGTTTTTAATTCCGGGTATAGCTGCTCAAGCTGTTGCAGCCGGCGCAGTAGCTGGTCGTATTCGGCATCCGGGATAGAGGGCTGATCCAGCACGTAATAGCGGTGATTGTGCTCGACCAACTGCGCCTTCAGTTCTTCGACCTCGGCAGCAACCGGCTCGCCTGCTTCAGCCCCGCTCATCTCAGAAGAAGTTTTCTCTGGTAGTCAGCAATCTGGCTGCGAATATGCTCGACGCTCTGACCGGTGAGATGACTGCGGTTCTGGTCTTTCAGATCTCCACCCAGTGAAGCGGCGGTACTTCGGGCAACCTCCATCAATTTGTTGAAGGCTTCCATATTGGCGTAGCCGGCATTCAGTGTCATGAAAAAGCAGATGCCAGGGGTTTCAAACTGATCCAGCTGGTCGGGCGGAAAGGTTCCGGGATTCAGAATATTGGCTGCGCTGAAACGCATTCCCCTGCCACTGATATCACTCTGGAAGTGGAAAATATCCATTTGCCCCAGTTTCATGCCCTGGCGTTCCAGAGCCTGCCTGATATGCGCCCCGGCGAAATAGTGATTGCCCTCTCTTACCATCAAATTGATGATAATCACTTCATCAGGGCTGGCAGCCTCATCGTCTTCATCCTCGGGCTCTGGCTGGGCAGCGGAAGATTCCAAACCTGGTGCGGCTTCTGCCCCGGCTAGCGCCTCGACTCGAGTTTCCTGCTCAGGTTCGGGTTCGGGCTCGGCTTGAGCTTCGAATTCAGGTTCGGAGACAGGCTCGGGTACTGGCTCGGGTACTGGCTCGGGCGCCGACTCGGGCTTTGGTTCGGGTTCGGGCGGCGCCTGTGGTTCAGGATCCACCCCGGCCTTGGTTTGGTTTCTGGGGCGCTCAACCGTTTGCGGGTCAGAAAACAGAATGTCGTCAGATGATTCTTCATCCTCCAACGGCTCTTCCGCAGTGGGCGGTTCGGGGTCGTCGAGCTCACCGCCTGTATCTATCTCAACTTCCCGACTGTCAGCTGCCGACGGCTGCTCGGGCTCGGACTCGGGCATTGACTGCTCTGGCTCGCTGAAATCAACCGCTTGGCGAGTTTCGCCCGGCGATTCACGATTGCCTTCCGGAAGTACTAACGCAGCGTCGTCAGCCGGGTCGAGTAGCAAGGGCACCGACTCTTGTCGCTGCTCCTCTGTACTTTCCGGGCTGCCGGCATCATCACCCAAATCGAGGCTGGCCTGCTGCGATGGCGATTTGCCTGGAATACTCAGCTTGGGGCGATTGGCTTCGGCCTGTTGACGGATACGGGCATTTACCGTCTCCACGTCTTCGGTATCCCGGGTGCCAATAACCCGCGCACCGCCGCTGGGCAGTTCGCTTCCGTACGACTCCTGAAAATCGTCAGGGTCTACGTTCTGATAGCGAAGCCGGGTCTTGATACGCTGGTATTTCAGCCGCCGGTGGCGCCGCACTGTCCAGAAAACCAGAGCTAGCAGCAGCAGGCCGACCAGGGCGATTGAAAGGATCTGAACCAGCGGCATATTATGCCTCCGCCAGTTCGACTGCTTTGTCGACGTCTACCGTCACCAGGCGTGATACGCCCGGCTCTTGCATGGTTACGCCCATCAGGTGGCCCGACATCTCCATGGTGATCTTGTTATGCGTAATAAAGATAAATTGTACCGATTCAGACATTTTGCGCACCATTTCTGCAAAGCGACCCACGTTGGCGTCATCGAGCGGCGCGTCAACCTCGTCGAGCATACAGAAGGGTGCCGGATTTAGCTGAAAAATGGCGAATACCAGTGCAATGGCGGTGAGGGCTTTCTCTCCGCCGGACAAAAGCTGGATGGTGGAGTTGCGCTTGCCAGGCGGCCTCGCCATGATGCTGATACCGGTTTCCAGCAAGTCATCGTTGGTTAGCTCAAGGTAGGCATGTCCACCGCCAAACAGCTGCGGGAACAGTGTTTTGAAGCCAGCATTCACTCGATCAAAGGTTTCCTTAAAGCGGCTGCGCGTTTCACGATCAATCTTTCGAATGGCGTTTTCCAGGGTCGACAGAGCCTCTTCAAGCTCTTCATTCTGCTTGTCGAGGTAGGTTTTGCGCTCGGATTCCTCCTGGTATTCGTCAATAGCTGCCAGGTTGATCGGCCCCAAACGCTCAATGCGACGGCGCACCGACTCCAGCTGCTCTTCCCAAGCAGCAATATCGGCTTCCTCGGGCAACGCCTCAAGCACCGTTTGCGGTGATTCGCCATCGATCTGCTCGGCCAGGGTTTCACACCGAGTGGCGACTTCTCTGGTTTCAAGACGCAATTCCTGCAATTGGTCGCGGCTTTGCTGAATTCCCTGCTGCAGCCCGGTGCGCAGTTTTTCCTGCGCTTCCAGCTCAGTCTCCTTCGCCTGCAACGCCGAGCGAGCGGCGGTCATTTCATCCTCCACCTGCAAACGAAGTTTAAGCTGTTCCTGCAAACGCTTGTCCAACTCTTCGGTTGGGCTGTCTGCCGAGCTTTCCTGGCTTTCCAGTTCCTCGCGGCGATTCTGCACTTCAGCCAGTTGGCGCTCGAGCCGCGCAATGGCTTCCACCACTGCCGCCAGCTGCGTCTCAACCCGCTGTGACTGGGCTGCCAACTGCTGAACCTTCTCACTGGCTTCCCGCTCACCTGACCTGGCCGTAGCCAGGCTTTGCTGCAGGCCGTCACGCTGCTTTTGCAACGCTTCTCTGTCACTGTTTTGCTGGTCCATCGCCTCAATAAGGCCGGACAGCTCACTCCTCAGGCTGGCTACCCGCTGTTGTAGCTCCTCTACCTGCCCCGACAGCCGCGCTATTTCTTCTGCCTGGCTGTCGCGCGCTTCAAGCTGCTGCTCCACGCGGGTTTTCTCGGCTGACCAATTCGCAGATGCCTGCTGCAAACGGTTCGCAACCTGACCCAACTGGGCCCGCTTTTCGTTCAATTGCTGCTCTTTTTGCGCCAGCCCGGCTGAAGCCTCATCCAGTGCCGCCACGCTCTGCTTTT
>CAKZNR010000265.1 GCA_937129725.1 uncultured Cellvibrionales bacterium
GCTGTGGTCGACTACATCAGGTTCCATGTTCTGATAGGCCAGCAGAGACTCGGGTGGCAACAGGTCCAACCACTCCATTTCAATAGGTTCAGCAAAGACCTTCCAACTACTAACCAGCGCCACAATGGTGACAGCAACCAGGGTCGCAATGTGGGCACTAAAAGAACTAGACGGCATCACAGATTTCTCGCAATAAATTCAGTCAAATCCTAGCATGGGCAAGCGGAGCAGCCTTCAATGCAACAGAAAAATTCACATGGCGTAAAGATTTCCAATCTGTCCTTCAGCTGGCCGGGCGGAGCTTTTGCGCTGGAAATTGACCAGTTGCAGCTGCAACCGGGTGAGCGCGCTTTTATTTACGGCCCGTCGGGTTCGGGTAAAACCACATTTTTGAACCTGGTTTCGGGGGTTCTGGCGCCACAGCGCGGTACGATCGAAATTGGCGGGCAAGACATTTGCCAACTCAGTGGCGCCCGGCGCGACCGCTTTCGCGCCGCCCACATGGGGGTTATTTTTCAGCAACTCAACCTGATTCCCTTCCTCAGTGTGCACGACAACATTCGCCTGCCGCTGGTTTTCTCGCGCGATAAAACGCCGGGCAGCGACATTGATATCCGCATTGAACAGCTGGTCAAGCAACTTCAGCTGGACCTGTCCCTCCTGTATCGACGCGCCGATCAGCTCAGCGTGGGCCAGCAGCAGAGGGTGGCACTGGCGCGCAGCCTGGTTAACCGGCCGGCCCTGCTGATTGCCGATGAACCCACCTCGGCGCTGGATCAGGATAGCCGCGACGCCTTTATCAACCTGATGAATCAAACCGCGGCTGAAAGCAACAGCACGGTGCTGTTTGTCAGCCACGACCGCAGCCTGCAAAGCCATTTCCAGCAGTCTTTTGACATTGCCGAGCTGGCTGGCCAGGGGGTGGCATCATGATGACCCGCTTGGCGCTGCGTAGCCTGGCAAACCGCCGGGTTACCGCCCTGCTTACGCTGCTGTCATTGACCATCAGTATTTTGCTTCTGCTGGGGGTGGACCACTTGCGCCAACAGGCCAGGGACAACTTTGCCCAGGCCGTGTCCGGAACCGACCTGATTGTGGGCGCGCGCACCGGGCCGGTTAACCTGTTGCTCTACTCGGTGTTCCACATTGGCAACCCGAACAACAATATTTCCTGGGACAGCTGGCAACAGCTGGAAAACAGTCGCGACGTGGCCTGGGCAATACCTATTTCGCTGGGCGACAGCCATGCAGGTTTCAGGGTAATTGGCACCTCCACTGCCATGTTTGAACACTTTCGCTACTCGCGCGAACGCGCACTGGAATTCAGTCAGGGTGAGGCCTTCGACGACCTATACCAGGTAGTGCTGGGCGCACGGGTTGCCGAGGCGCTGAGCTACCAACCAGGTGACGAGATTGTGATTAGCCACGGTACAGGGGCTGTCAGCTTTGCCGACCACGACGACAAACCCTTTACCGTTACGGGCATTCTTCGACCAACCGGAACGCCCATGGACAAGTCCCTGCTTACGTCACTGGAAAGCATCGAGGCCATTCATATCGGCTGGCAACAGGGTTCGCTGGTACCCGGTCTGGGGGCCTCGGCGGAAGCGACTCGCCAAATGGATCTGCAGCCCCAATCCATTACGGCTGGTTTTATCGGGCTGAACAGCCGCATGGCCACTTTTGGAGTACAGCGCATGATCAATGATTACCCGGGCGAGGCCCTGAGTGCCATCTTGCCCGGCGTGGCCCTGTCAGAACTCTGGTCAACCCTGGGCAACTTCGAAAACCTGTTGCGTATTTTGTCGATGCTGGTGCTGCTGGCCGCCCTGATGGGCATGGCCACTATGCTGCTGGCTTCGCTCAACGAGCGCCGACGTGAACTGGCCATACTGCGCGCCGTGGGCGCACGCCCCTGGTACCTGTTGCTGCTGATTCAGCTGGAAGCTTTGATGATTTCGCTGGCAGCCTTTTTGCTGGGGTGGCTGCTGCTGAATGCTTCCATCCAGATACTGGAGCCCTGGCTTGTCAACCGCTGGGGGGTTTTTATTGAGCCCTTGGGAGCGCAGGCCGGGCTGCTGGGCAAACTGGGCCTTTTTCTCGGTTCGGCCCTTCTGGCAGGCTTGCTGCCGGCACTGGCTGCCTATCGCAAATCTTTGGCCGATGGCCTGGTGGTAAAGACTTGATCGGCTCGGCATTCATCGGCTGGTTTGCTATATTGCTCCAGCGCACCGCAAGGAACCGTATGAAAAAACGCTTCGCTTTCACTTTGGCGGCATTTTTGCTGCTTGCAGCCAAGCCTGTGCTGGCACAGGAAGGCATCGAGGGTATCTGGGTACTGGACCGGCTGGTGCAGAACGCCAACCCGAACATGACGGATGCTGCTCTGGCCATCCAGTCAAACTACGACCTACTCAGCGATGACCCCAGCCTTGAATGCATTCCGGCCAGCCTTGGGCGCGTGTATGCCAACCCCAACTCAAGGCTGGAAATCTCCTACAACGGCTCGAACCTGCAGATCAACTATGAGCTATTCGACCTGCGCCGCTACATCGAATTTTCCGATGCAATTTTTGACAGCGAAGAGCCATCCACCCGCAACCTGACCGGCCAGTATTTTTTTGAAATGGGAGTGTCCCGCGCCGAATGGTCGGGTGATGAATTACTGGTACACACCAGCCATTACCAGCCGGGCTTTATTCGCACCAGTAGTGGCATACCCCAGGGTGCGAACACCACAACGACGGAACGCTTCTACCGTGACGGCCCTTACCTGATGCTGGATCTGACCTACAGCGACCCGGAACTATTTGAGCAGCCCTTTACCATTGTGCACCGGTTAGCGGCCGACGAAGCGGTACAGCTGCCTGTATACAATTGCCAGGACGCCAGCTACGACTGGTTTGAACAGCTGAATAACCCCGCGGAGCTACCCAATTGATTCGCCTACTTTTGCTTGCCCTTTGCGGCCTGCTGGCATGCCAGCAACTCTGGGCCCACCACTCCACGGCAGCTAACTTCACCCGTGAAATCATCGAAATTAGTGGCCGTATCGAGCAAATTCGCTTTCTCAACCCACACAGCTCCTTTGTGGTACTCACCGACGAAGCAAACGAAACCGGGCCCTACTGGTTGGTAGAAAGCGATGCGCGCTCTACCTTTCAACGCAAGGGCTTGAACCTGGATGAAATTGAGCAGGGAATACGGGTGGAAATTAGCGGCCGCCGCGGTTTGCGGCCCAATACCATGTACTTGCGAGAAATCCGCTTCGAGGACGGTCGAGTGTTTACCTCTGACGGGCTTGAGGAATAATTAGCCTCGCTGGAGTGCTCGACTGATCCACCAGGGAATAAAGCCGGCAAGAATACCGGGCAGCCCTTCATAAACAAACCCGTTCCAGCCCAGCAGCCGCCAGCCGATAGCGGTACCTGCGCCCACCAGCATCATAGCGATAAGGGTTCGCTGGCCCGGATTGCCGCCGCGACAATGCACCAGCATCACGGGTGCGAAGGCACTGGCCATGGTCGACCAGGCAAAGATAACCAGGTCAAACACACTTTGCGTATTGCTAAGCGCCAGAATCAGGGCGAACAGGGTGACCAGTAAAGTCACCAGCTTAATGTAGCGCGTGTTCTCGGATAGAGAGGATTTAAGGTCTCTGGTGAGCGCTGCCGATGCACTGAGAATAAGTGAATCGGCTGTGGAAATGGTAGCGGCAAACAGGCCGGCCAACACAAGGCCAACGCCCAGGTCGGGCAATAGCTGCAGTGCCATGGTGGGCAAGGCCAGCTCGGCGTCAAAGTCGGCCGGATTGTTCAGGTAGATTCGCGACAACATGCCCACACCGGTGGCGGCAAAGTAAAACAGCGTAAACCACAGGTAGTACCAGCTGCGCGCCACAACCAGCGATTGCTTCTGGTCAAGCGCCATAAAGCGCACCATGATGTGTGGCTGACCTACCACGCTGAAGCCGGCAAACAGCCAGCCCAGCGCAAACAGCACGCCGCCGGCCAGCCCCGGCAGCGGCAAATCAGAGGGGAACAAATCAAGAAAGCCCGGTATTTGCCCCATCTGCTGCCAGGCGGACGCGGGGCCACCCAGGCTGTCTACGGCAACGAAAAGAAGCAGAGCCATGGCAAAAATCATGACAAAAGACTGGGCGGCGTCAGTCCATATGGAAGCCCGGATTCCGCCCGCCATACAATAGGCGGCCACCATAACCGCACCCAGCACGGCACCAGACCAGATGGGCCATTCGAGAATTACAAACAGGGCTTTCGAGCCGGCCACCAGCTGCGCGGTGGCATAGGCGGTAAGAAACAGCAGGGCAATCAGCGCTGCCAGCCGCTGCGCGGCCGGGCGAAGCACACCGTCCCAGTTGGCGATAGCGCCGGGGAAGCTGTCCTGGCTGAAATCGGCCGATGCCTTTTGCAGCCTTCGATGCACATAGAGTGACGCCGCCAGGTCACCCAGTATCCAGCCAATCATCAGCCAGATGGATGCCAGGCCCGTGGCGTAGGTATAGCCGATCACCCCGATAAACATGTAGCCACTGTTGTTGGTGGCCACAGCCGATAAACCTACCAGCCAGGATTGCACCGAACGGCTGGCGAGGTAGTAGTCCGTACCGCTGCCGCGGCTAAAGCGCACGGAACTGACACCGATGGCAACAAATACCAACAGGAAGATAACAAAGCTGGTTACCATGGAAGCTTCAGCCTGTGCGGGTTCAAGTGGGCCGGGTATCTAATCGGCTGGAGGCGGGTAGGCACCGGTTTCGTCATGCACCTCGCGCCCGGTTACCGGCGGATTAAAACAGCATGCCATTTCCATTTCGCGGGTGGCGCGCAGAATGTGCTTGTCGTGCTGATCCAGCGCATAAACCACACCGGGTTTGATGCTGTGCACCTCCCCCGTAGCCAGGTCTTCAATTGAACCTTCACCGCTGATGCAGTAAACCGCTTCAAGGTGGTGCTGGTAGTGCAGGTGCAGCTCGGCACCCTCAAAGATGCGGGTAATATGGAATGAAAAGCCCATGGCGTCATCTTTCAGCAGCAGGCGCGCACTTTCCCAGCCGGGCCCACCATTAATATCTGCGCCGGTAACGCAGCGGTCACCGGTGCGGGCTTGCGCAAGATCTCTAACAATCATTCAGAAACTCCAGGCTTGTTACGCGACCGAGCGCAGGCGATCTTTTTCCTGGCTCAAAATCTCGCGGGCAGCGTCCTGCATAATTTCCAAACCCTGTTTGAGCGTTGCCATTTCGATGGTCAAGGGGCAGAACACCTTCACAACCTGACCGCGGCTACCGGACGTTTCCAGAATCAGGCCGCGCTTGAAAGCCTCGGCACAAATGGCATCGGCAATTTCGCCACTGGGCACGTTTAGGCCCTGCATCAGCCCGCGGCCCTTCGGCCGTGCCAGGGTGACACCGAACTCGAAAGAGATTTCTTTCAGCTTCTCGAACACCAGTTCGGATTTCTGTTTCACTTCTTTTTGCAGCGTATCGTCAGACCAGTAGGTATCGATGGCTGCCTGGGCCGTTACAAAGGCATGGTTGTTGCCGCGAAAGGTACCGTTGTGCTCACCTGGCTTCCAGATATCGATTTCCGGTTTTAACAACACAAGCGCCAGAGGCAACCCGTAGCCACCAATCGACTTGGACAGGGTGACAATGTCGGGTTGAACGCCACTGGGTTCAAAACTGAAGAAGGTGCCTGTACGGCCGCAGCCGGCCTGGATGTCGTCCACAATCAGCAACATGTCGTAGCGGTCGCAAATATTGCGCAAGCCTTTCAGCCAGCTGTTCACAGCAACGTTCAGGCCGCCCTCACCCTGCACCACTTCAACAATCACGGCTGCCGGGTGATCGACACCACTGGACGGGTCGGCCAACATGCGCTCGAGCATTTTCAGTGTGTCCACGTCCCAACCGTGGTAACCACAGAATGGCATACGGGTTACATTGCCCAGCGGTACGCCGGTTCCGTTGCGGTGATGCTGGTTGCCTGTTGCGGCCACCGCGCCCATGGTGACACCGTGAAAACCATTGGTGAACGAAATAATGTTGGTGCGGTTTTTCACCTTTCGTGCAAGCTTGAGAGCCGCCTCCACCGCATTGGCGCCGGTTGGTCCGGGAAACTGCAAACGGTATTCGAGGTCTCGCGGTTTCAGAATATTGCGCTGAAAGCTATCGATAAAACCGGCCTTGGCCGCACTGTACATATCAAGGCTGTGAGTTATGCCATCGCGGCTGATGTACTCCACTAATTTTTCTTTCAGCTGCGGATTGTTATGGCCGTAATTCAGCGAGCCGGCACCGGCAAGAAAATCAATGTATTGATTGCCTTCGCTATCGTAGATGTGATCACCAACAGCACGGTCGAAAACCACCGGGAAGGACCGGGCGTAGCACTGCACTTCCGACTCGTGCTGTTCAAATACCTTTTTC
>CAKZNR010000266.1 GCA_937129725.1 uncultured Cellvibrionales bacterium
CAAAAGCCACGGGTATCAGGAAAGAAGCCAATTTCCTGCAGCACCGTAAGGCCGGGGTCGGCCTGCGGCTCGAAGAAAAAGGTTGTGTAACCAATCACTTTGGCACCAGCCCCGGCCAGAACATCAATCATTTGCGCATGGATATCCCGCGACCAGGGCCAGCGGCCAATGTTGTTCAGGCTTGGGTTATCGATTGCAATGACGGCAACACGATCACTGGGCGTACCCTCGGAGGCGCGTAACCCCCAGTCGTAGGCAGACCGCTCAACGCTCTGCAGCATTGCCGAGCGAGAAAAAAGTACAAAAAGCACCGTGAGTAACAGCGCAAGGAACCAGTCCTTTTGCCATATCGCAGTTTTACTCTTTTTCATTGGCCAACCCCTAGGTATGCTGGGTCATAATACTTGCTTAACAAATGTTAAGTCCATGCAGCGCAGCTGTTTCTGGGTTGTTCGTTTCATTTCCGGGTTTTCCAATGGATAGTCACAGTTTGCTCGAATCGGTTCTTGTATACCTGCTTGCCGCGGTTATTTTCGTACCGCTATTCCGCAGGCTGGGGCTGGGGGCCATCCTTGGCTACCTGACGGCAGGCGCCCTGATCGGGCCGTCGGCGCTGAACTTCATCAGTGACCCCGACGAAGCGCTGCACTTTGCCGAATTCGGCGTCATCATGCTGCTGTTTGTCATTGGCCTGGAACTGGCGCCGGAAAAACTCTGGCGCATGCGCAACCAGATTCTGCTGTTGGGTGGCGGCCAATTGGCTTTGTCAGCTTTGGCACTTGGCCTGTTTTTCTACTTTGTGCTTGGGCTGGGGCTGCAACTCTCTATTGTGCTGGGCCTTACTCTCGGACTCTCTTCAACCGCTTTCGCTATCCAGCTGATGGGCGAGCGTGGCGTTCTCGCGCGGCCACTGGGGCGCAAAGGCTTCAGCATATTGCTGCTGCAAGATTTGGCCGTGGTACCCATTCTTATTCTGGTGAAAGTGCTGGCCGACAGCTCCAATAGCGGCAACCTGCAGCAGGGCCTGATGATGGTAGCCACGCTGGTGGGCTACATTATTACCAGCCGCTACCTGCTAAACCCTATTCTGAAAACCATCGCCGCTTACGGCAGCCGCGAAGTAATGACCGCCGCGGCCCTGCTGATCGTGCTTGGCACCGCCGTGCTGATGGAAAAAGTGGGTTTGTCCATGGGCCTGGGCGCTTTCGCCGCTGGCATCATGCTGGCCAACTCCAGCTATCGTCACCAGCTGGAAACCGATATCGAGCCATTTAAGGGCCTGCTGCTCGGCCTGTTCTTCATTGCCGTCGGCATGATGATGGACTTGCGGTTGCTACTTGAAGCGCCCTTGCTGATCTTTGGTGGCGCGCTGCTGCTGATGAGTATCAAAATTCTGATCATCGCAGTGCTGGCGCGCGGCTGGGGGCACAGCTTTCAGGAATGCGTGCTACTGGGCCTGCTGCTTTCGCAGGGCGGGGAATTTGCTTTTGTGGTGATGAGCCAGGGGCTTGCGCTTGACTTCTTCGATGCCGCGCTGACAAACCAGGTTGCCCTGACCGTGAGCGTATCCATGGCGTTTACCTCGCCCCTGGTTAGCCTCTGGAGCCGCTTCGGCAAGGCCCGGGAAACAAACGACCAGCGCGATTTTGACGAGATGGCAGACGCCGACGAGCCGGAAGTTATTGTGCTGGGCTTTGGTCGTTTCGGCCAGATTATTGGCCGCATGCTATCGGCCTCGGGCATTCCCTTTACCGCACTGGATAAAAACCCCTCGCACGTGGAGTTTGTCGCCCGCTTCGGCAATAAGGTGTTTTACGGCGATGGCAAGCGTATGGACCTGCTAGAGGCTGCCGGTCTGAAGCACGCCAAAGTACTGGCGGTTTGCGTAAACAGTGAAGACTCGCTTTCGATTATTGAGCAGGTTCGCGAGCACTACCCCCATATCGAAATAATCGCGCGCGCCCTGAGCCGTTCACACGCCTATGAACTGCACGCCCGGGGCGTGCAGCACGTGCACCGCGAATATGTGGGCAGCGGCTTGGAAGCTGCCAAAGAAACCCTGGTAGCGCTTGGCTTCACCGAGCAACAGGCCATTGAACGCACGGCGCGATTTCGCAGCCATGACAATGAACTATTGCAGAGGGCGATCCAGCACAAGCACGACCAGGAGGCTTTGTTTGAACTGGCCAAGCAGGGCCGCAAGGAACTGGAAGACCTGTTCACCCAGGATGACGTATTTCGCGGCAAGCACTAGGATTTTGCCGGCTAGCTGCTTTTGCCGCAGCTGTGATACAAGGCTATTGGGTGGACTAAGTGTCTGACCCCGAGAGGGGTCAGATGCTGATGAGAACTGCGCACCTGACACCCCCTTGGGACATCAGACACCTATTGTTTGCGCCGACCAAGGCCGTTTCCTGAAGCATCTGCCCCCTCCCGGGGTCAGACACTTTCCAAGAAGCTCCCGTGACCGACCGAGAATGATTTCAACGAACTGCAGCGAATTCAGGGACGCTGCGTTATACCGTCTCTATTGCCATGGCGAGGGCTTCCCCGCCACCAATACACATCGAGGCAATACCCCTTTTCAACCCGCGCCGATTCAGCGCATACATCAGGCTAACAATCACGCGGCTGGCCGTTGAACCCAGCGGGTGACCCTGCGCGCAAGCGCCGCCGTGCGGGTTCACCTTGGCAGGATCCAAACCCAACTCTCGAATGGTAAGTAGCGACACCATCGCGAAGGCTTCGTTTACCTCGAACAAATCCGTGGTGTCCTTGGTCCAACCGGTTTTCTCGAACATTTTCTCGATAGCGCCGATGGGTGCCGTGGTGAACTGCTCGGGATCGTGGGAATGGCGCGTATAAGCAACTATGCGGGCCATGGGCTTGAGGCCCTTCTCGCTGGCCAACGCTTCGGTTGAAAGCACCAGTGCCGAGGCGCCGTCTGAAATCGAACTGGAGTTCGCTGCGGTGATGGTGCCGTCGCGAGTAAATGCCGGACGCAGGTTGGGTATTTTGTTGACGTTGGCAACCTGGGGCTGCTCGTCGTGCTTAACCACGATTTCGTCCCGGCGGGTTTTAACCAACACTGGCTCAATTTCATCGAGCAGCGTTTCGTTCTCGATAGCTTCATTGGCGCGGTTGAGTGATTCAATGGCAAAGGAATCCATGTCTTCACGTGTCAGGTTATGGCGGTCGGCCGTTTCCTGCGCAAATTTGCCCATCGACGTGCTGGTAAAAGAATCTTCCAGCCCGTCCAGAAACATCGAGTCGTATATTTCTTTGTGGCCGGTACCAATGCCCGAGCGGGCCTTCATCAGCAAGTGGGGCGCGTTGGTCATGGATTCCATGCCACCGGCAACGGCAATGGCCGCACTGCCCAGCTTGATCTGGTCGTGGGCAAAAATCGCTGCCTGCATACCCGAACCGCAAACCTTGTTTACGGTGACTGCGCCAGCACTGTTGGGGATGCCCGCGCCAATAGCCGCCTGCCGCGCCGGCGCCTGCTTCAGGCCGGCCTGCAGTACGCAGCCCATGTAAACCTCGTCCACCTCTTCAGGCTTTACGCCTGATTTTTCTACTGCAGCTTTAATGGCAACGGCACCCAGATCGACAGCACTCATGCTGCTGAATACACCACCAAAGCTTCCCATGGGCGTCCGTGCGCCGCCAAGAATGACTATTGAATCCTCAGAACCCATAAAACATACCCCGTGTATGGATAAAGAAAGCCGCCCAATTGGGCGGCGCATCATTAGATCACAATGTGGGGCGCTGCAACAGCCCCTGTACCGCTAGGCGAGCTTCATCTCGGGAATGTCTCCCTCAACGACCATTTCACCGGCGGTTTTCGAGACAATTTCTTCCACCGATACCCCGGGTGCGCGCTCTTTGAGCACAAACTTACCGTCGTGAATCTCAACATAGGCCAGGTCGGTCACAATGCGGTGAATACAGGCCATGCCGGTAAGTGGCAAGGTGCATTTGGGCAGCAACTTCGAATTTCCGTGCCGGTCGGCGTGGGTCATGGTGCAAATAATGTTCTCTGCACCGGCAACCAGATCCATCGCGCCACCCATGCCCTTAATCAGCTTGCCAGGAATCATATAGCTGGCAATGTCGCCCTGCTGGTCTACCTCGAAGGCACCCAGCACGGTCAGGTCAACGTGACCGCCGCGAATCATGGCAAAGGACTCGGCCGAGCTAAAAATAGCGGCGCCCTTGTTCAGGGTAACGGTTTGCTTGCCGGCGTTGATCATGTCGGCGTCTACCTCGTCTTCGGTAGGAAAGCGGCCCATGCCAAGCAGACCGTTTTCCGACTGCAGCGAAACCTCAATGCCGTCAGGGATATAGTTGGAAACCAGCGTGGGTATGCCAATACCCAGGTTCACGTAAAAACCGTCCTGAACTTCCTGGGCAACCCGTTGCGCAATTTGTTCTCTTGTTAGTGCCATTGTCTCAACCCTCCCTTATGACGGACGCACAGTGCGCTGTTCGATACGTTTCTCGAACGTGCCCTGAATCAGGCGATCAACATAGATGCCCGGCGTATGTATCTGGTCTACCGGCAACTCGCCCGGCTCGACAATTTCTTCCACTTCCATCACGGTAATCTTGCCGGCGGTGGCCGCCATGGGGTTGAAGTTCTGCGCCGCAAGGCGATATATGGCGTTGCCGTGGCGATCGGCTTTCCAAGCCTTCACAATGGCAAAGTCGCCCTTGATGGACTCCTCAAGCACATAGGGGCGGCCGTTGAATTCGCGCGTATCCTTACCTTTGGCTATTTCGGTACCATAACCGGTGGCAGTGTAGAAGGCTGGAATGCCGGCGCCGGCAGCGCGCATTTTCTCGGCCAGGGTGCCCTGGGGTGTCAGCTCTACCTCCAGCTCGCCGGCCAGAAGCTGCTGTTCGAACAACTTGTTTTCGCCCACGTAGGAAGACACCATCTTTTTAACCTGCTTGTCTTCCAACAGAATGCCCAGACCAAAGCCGTCTACGCCGCAATTGTTGGAAACAATAGTGAGATCTTTCACGCCTGTTTTCTTGATTTGGGCAATCAGGTTTTCCGGGATACCGCACAGGCCAAAGCCACCCGCGATAATGGTCATACCGTCCTCAAGGCCGGCCATTGCCTCCTCGTAGGAACCTACTACCTTGTCTAGTCCTGCCATGAAATTTCCCCTGAAATATTTCTAGTTGCTTATGCATGCGAATTTTCGCAGCTAAAGAGCGCCATTCCAAACCTGTTGGTGCTCACATAAATTCGAGACAGTCGATGCCCAGCAGTTCCAGGCCAGTTTGCAGGGTGCGGCGCGTCAGATCGGCCAGTGCAAGCCGACTTTCGCGCTGCGGCTGCGGCACGTCGGAACGCAATACCGGGCAATTCTCGTAGAAGTTGGTAAAGCGCCCTGCCAGGTCGTACAGGTAGGCACACAACTCGTGGGGCATGGCGCTTTGCGACACCTGGTCGAGCACTTCGGCAAATCGCTCCAGGCACAGCACAAGGTCCTTTTCCGCCTGATGTTCAACCTGTATTTGCGCCTCCGCTGGCGCAGCCAGCAGCCCGGCCTTACGAAACAAACTGTGGATACGGGTTACCGCGTACAGCAGGTACGGCGCGGTGTTGCCTTCAAAACTGAGCATGCTATCCCAGTTGAATCGGTAGTCGTTGGTTCGCGCTTTGCTCAGGTCGGCGTATTTCACTGCCCCAATGCCAACGCGCTGCGCCACCAGATCGCGCTGCTGCGCATCCAGTTCGGGATTCTTCTGCTGTACCAGGTCGGCCGCACGCTGCACTGCCTCGTCAAGAAGCTGTGCCAGCTTGATGGTTTCGCCGCTGCGGGTTTTGAAGGGCTTGCCGTCAGCCCCCATCATGGTGCCAAAGGCACAGTGGGTTAGCTCCAGCTGCTCACCTACCCAACCTGCACGGCGAGCAATGGCAAACACCTGCTTCATGTGCAGCGACTGTCGTGCATCAATAAAGTAAAGGCAGCGGTCGGCCTTCAACCTGCTTGCCCGGTAGCGCAACGCCGCCAGATCGGTAGTGGCATAAAGGTAGCCGCCGTCGGCTTTTTGAATAATGGCAACCGAAGCGTTGCCTTCCTTGTCGGCCAGCTCTTGCAGCTTAACTACCAGCGCGCCCTGGTCGCGCTCGGCAATGCCTTTTTCAACAAGCTCCGCCACCAGTGGCTGAAGATCCTCGTTATAGGCGCTTTCGCCCATGGCATCGGCGCGGGTGAGGGTGACATTCAGTTTGCGGTAAATGCTTTCAGCGTGCTCCAGCGAAGCCTCGATAAAACGCTGCCACAACAGCAGGCACTGGGTGTCTCCGGATTGCAGCTCCACCACCTTGCGGCGCGCCCGGTCGGCAAAGTCCGCGTCCTGGTCAAAATGCTGCTTGGCCTGTCGATAAAAGGCCTCGAGGTCAGAAAGGCTAATACCCTGGTCAATTTCCTGCTGGCTAAACTGTTCGTCCAGTTCGGCAATCAGCATACCGAACTGGGTGCCCCAATCGCCGATGTGGTTCTGGCGAATCACCCTGTCACCGCGAAACTCGAGAATTCGGCACATGGCATCGCCAATGATCGTGCTGCGCAGGTGGCCCACGTGCATTTCTTTGGCCAGATTGGGTGCCGAGTAGTCAACCACCACGGATTGCGGCTCGGTGGTTTTTGGCACACCCAAGTGCGGGTCGGCGGCCATGCTGGTGGCGGCACTGGCCAGGGCCGAGGACGCCAGGTGAATATTGATAAAGCCGGGGCCGGCTATTTCCAGCTTGTCGGCAATGTCGTCAAGCTCTAGCTGCTCGAGCACCTGGCTGGCCAATTCGCGGGGATTACAGCGAGCGGCCTTGGCTGCCGCCATCACACCATTGATTTGCATGTCGCCGAACTCGGGCTTGCCGGACCACTGCAGCCGAATGGGAAAGGCCGGCTCAATGCCGGCCTTTTCGAACGCACTTTGCGTGCGTTGCTCGATAAGTTGTTTAAGCGCCATCGCGTGTTATTCAGCAGCCTCCATCATGGCCTGCTCACGCTCTACCAGTGCCAGTGCAACATCCAGCATTTTTTCCTGGGTGCCTGTCATGGTGGTGGAAACCCGGTATTTGCCGTTGACAATAATTTCCGGGGTGCCGCGAATGCCGTAGGCAGCGGTTTTCGATTTGGCCTGGGTTACCTGGCTATTCACGCCGAAGGAATTAAAGGCGCGCTCGAAGGCCGCTTCATCGTGCCCCAAATCACCGATCAATTTAAAAATCGCACCTTCGCTGGCCAACGGATTCTTCGCTTCGTTCATGGCTTTGAATACTTCCCAGTGAATATCTTCCGCAATTCCCAGGGCCTTGCCCGCATAGTAGATACGCGCGTGCAAATCCATGGTGGGGTGCCAGCTTGCCGGCACGCGAACGAAGTTCACGTCTTCGGGTAGTTCATTTTCAACGAACTCTTCCAGCATGGGCTCGAGGCGGTAACAGTGAATGCAGCCGTACCAGTACACCTCGGCCATCTCGACACGGCTCGGATCGGCCGTGGCCACTGCACGCGGAAGAGTTTGGAAATCAACCCCGTCGCGGTAGGCAAAATCGCCAGAGCCAGTGTCGGTTTGAGCATTGCAGGCGGCGATGGGCATTACCAAGGCCAGCATGAATAGTTTGAGCAGGTTTCGCATAGTTGTCTCCGATGCTGTCTGATCAGTTGTTACAATCATAATAGCGGGTTGCAACGAAAAAAAAGGCGGCCTCGGCCGCCTTTTACATACAAATTACCTAAATTTAGTTAAGCCCGGCGATAAAGTTTGCTACAGCTTCAATTTCTACGTCGGTGAGACGGGCGGCAACTGCGCGCATCCACATGCTGTCGCCATCGTTTACCCGCACATTGCCTCGGAAATCGTTCAGTTGCTTGACCAGGTAGTCGTACTGCTGACCGCTAACTACCGGGAACCCGGCGGGGCCATTGCCCATACCGCTGGGAGCATGACAGCCCGAGCATGCCGGAACGCCGGTTTCCATCATGCCATTGCGGTAAATTTTTTCGCCCAGCGCGAGAAAGGCCTCGCTGTCGAGATCCCAGGGTTCGTTGGTAAGTGGCTGGCTGCCGGTTACCTGGTGCGGCTGCTCGGCGTAGTAGGCAGAAATATCAGCGATATCCTGGTCGGTAAGCGCCACAACGAAGGGCTGCATCTCAACAACAGGACGCACGCCATCCTTAATGTCGTGAATTTGCTTGACCATGTAAGCATAGCCCTGACCACCGATGTTCGGGTAGATAGGCAAAATACCTTTGCCGTCACTGCCGTGGCAGGCCGAGCAAGTAGCAATTTTGGCGGCACCCGCTGCGGGGTCACCGACTTGGGCCGACGCGGGCAAAGCCAACAGCGCAGCGAAAAAGGCGAAACTGATAAGGCGTAATTTCATGGGGTTGAATTACCGGATTGAACAAAGATATCTGTGCTTGACGGTCACAGTAGGGCTAGCCAACTCGGCAAAGCAGACAATAGCTGCCGTCAAAAGCCCGCGGATTATATACTAGGCTCCCAGCTTCGTCACGCGAGCCACGCATTGAATCCCAACGAAATTGATCCACACCCCGCCGAGCCCTGGGGGCCCATGCCTTCTTTCGAGAGTGCGCAGTTTCTTACCAGCGCCCAGCGGGTTGACCAATGCCCGCCCGACAGCGGGGCCGAAGTAGCCTTTGTGGGCCGCTCCAATGCCGGCAAATCCAGCGCGATTAACCGCCTGACCCGCAACGGCAAGCTTGCGCGCACCAGTAAAACCCCTGGCCGCACCCAGTTGCTGAACTTCTTCGAGCTGGACCCACACCGGCGGCTGGTTGACCTGCCCGGCTACGGTTATGCCAAGGTGTCGGAAAGGGTAAAACGCGAATGGCAGGCACACCTGACCAGTTACCTGCAAGAACGCGAGTGCCTTCGGGGGCTGGTGCTGCTTGCAGACGTGCGGCTGCCCCTGCAGGAATTCGACCTGAACATGATGCATTGGGCCATAGACGCCGGCCTGCCCGTGCATTTGCTGCTGACCAAGGCCGATAAACTAAAGCACGGAGCCGGCAAGAATGCCCTTCTGAAATGTCAGGCCGGAATGAAAAAGGCCGACCTGCTGGAGGGCAATAGCCTGCAGCTGTTCTCAGCCACCAAAGGCACCGGCCTGGAGGAACTGCAGCAAAAGCTTCGCGGCTGGCTGGAAGAGGCGGATGCCTGACATCCGGGGTACTTTGCGACCAGCATCTGACCCCTGGCGGGGTCAGACACTTCCACCAGAGCCAAAGTGTCAGACTCCCCGCGCAGCGGGGGGTCTGATGCTGGTTCCTCAATAGCTTAGGGAGGTTCTCCGGGAGGTCCTTGGGGAGGTCCTTCGCTTCGCTCAGGATGACGACCTCAGGATGACGACCTCAGGATGACGTTTGATACGCCCCTGTCGTCCTGAGCGAAGCGAAGGATCTTCCTCAGGATGAAACAAAAAAAAGCCCGCAAATGGCGGGCTTAAGCGCGGTCAAACTACATCCTCACCGCAGGGGGTTAATGAAGCGCAAAGGGGGGAATGCCTTCATTGTTATCTTTGATATGCCCCGCGGGTAAAAGTTCACTCGCAATTGCTTCAAATTAAAAAAAACCCCGACTGGAAGGCCGGGGTTAGCTTTTAAGCTCAAGTAAACACAAGGAGGAACACAAGTTTCATAGTCTTAGTGGGCCCCCTGAACAAAAAGTTCAAAAATTAGTGCGCTTCTTCCCAATTATTTCCACTGCCGGCTTCAACCAGCAGGGGCACCGCCAGTTCAGCGGCTGATTCCATGCGGGCCTTTATCTCGGCTGCCACCTGATCCAGCGCATCTTCGGCTACTTCAAACACCAGTTCGTCATGCACCTGCATGATCATCAGAGCCGGCGGTTTCTCCTTTTGCAGCCATCCGTCCAGGTCAATCATGGCGCGCTTAATAATATCGGCAGCCGTGCCCTGCATGGGCGCATTGATTGCCGTGCGCTCGGCCGCCTGGCGCAACTGGCCATTGCGCGCATTGATATCGCGCAGGTACAGGCGCCGGCCAAACAGAGTTTCTACATAGCCTTTTTCCCTGGCGCGCTCGCGAATATCGGTCATAAACTGGGCCACACCTGGGTAACGGTCAAAATAGGTATCAATGTATTGCTGCGCCTCATGGCGACCAATATGCAACTGCCGGGCCAGCCCGAAGGCACTCATGCCATACATCAGCCCAAAGTTAATTGCCTTTGCACTGCGGCGCTGATCGCCGCTCACCTCTCCCAACTCGACATCAAACACCTCTGCCGCGGTGGCAGCGTGCACGTCCAGATTGTCTTCAAAGGCTTTTCGCAACCCGCTATCGCCGGACAGGTGCGCCATGATGCGCAACTCGATTTGCGAATAATCGGCCGCCAGCAGCTTGCAACCCTCGGGCGCTACAAAGGCCTTTCGAATGCGCCTACCCTCTTCCGTGCGAATGGGAATGTTCTGCAAGTTGGGCTCGGTCGACGAAAGCCGCCCGGTGGCTGCCACCGCCTGGTGGTAGCTGGTGTGCAGCCGGCTGCGATCATCCACCATCAGCGGCAGTTTGTCGGTATAGGTGGACTTCAACTTGGCCATGCCGCGGTATTCCAGAATTTTCGCCGGCAGCTCGTGCTTGTCGGCCAGCTCTTGCAGCACTTCTTCGTTGGTACTGGGTGCACCTTTGGGCGTTTTTTTCACCACCGGCAATTCAAGCTTGGTGTACAGAACTTCCTGCAACTGCTTGGGTGAACCCAAATTGAAGGGCTGGCCGGCGATTTCGTGCACTTGCGTCTCGAGCTCTTCCAGACGCTGGGCAATTTCTTTCGACTGGGTGGCCATGGCGCCGCAATCAATCTGTGCGCCGGCACGCTCGATACGGGACAAAATAGGTACCAGCGGCATTTCGATATCGGCGTATACCGATTTGAGGCTGGGGAGCTCTTGCAGTTTTGGCTGCTGTGCCCCGTGCAGCTGCAGGGTAATGTCAGCATCTTCCGCTGCATAGTGGCCTGCTTCTTCCAGGCCAACCTGGTTGAAGGTAATTTGCTTGGCGCCCTTGCCGGCAACCTCTTCAAACTTCACCGTGCTTCGGCCCAGCAATCGCATGGCCAATGAGTCCATGTCGTGCCGCCCGGCGGTGCTGTCCAGCACATAGGATTGCAGCATGGTGTCGGCCAGCCGGCACCCGATTTCAATGTTGTAGCGCGCCAGCACACTCATGTCGTACTTGATGTTCTGACCCACCAGGGTTTTTCCGCGGTCCGCCAGAATAGGCTTGAGGTCATCCAGCACCTGCTGACGCGACAGCTGCTGCGGCGCACCGGCATAGTCGTGCGCAACGGGCACGTAGGCCGCCTTATTCGGCTCGACCGCCAGGGAAATTCCCACCAGCTCGGCCTGCATGTAGTTGAGGCTGGTGGTTTCGGTATCCAGGCAAAAAACATCACTGCGCTTCAGCTTGTCCAGCCAACTGTTCCAGCTTGCTTCGTCCAGCACCGCTTCGTAGTCAACATCAATCCGGGGCTGCTCGGCAGGCACTGCATCGACATCGCCCTCCCCCTCGATCTCTTCTTTCCAGGCGCGAAATTCCAGGTCGCCGTATATTCGCGCCAGAGCATCGCGGTCGGGCTCACCGTTCTCCAACCTGTCGTGGGCCAACTCCATTTCCACATCAGTTTTGATGGTGGCCAGCTGGTAGGACAGATAGGCCTGGTCTTTGTGCTGCTCGAGCTTCTCGGCCATCTTTTTGGCACCGCGAAAATCCAGCTCGGCAATTTTTTCCAGGTTGCCGAACAGGTCATCCAGCCCCCCGATTTGCTGCAACATTGGCGTGGCGCTTTTCTCGCCCACTCCGGGCACGCCCGGAATGTTGTCGCTCTTGTCGCCAATCAATGCCAGGTAGTCGATGATCAATTCGGGAGGAACGCCGAATTTTTCTACCACGCCATCGCGGTCAAGCACCTGGTTGCTCATGGTATTTACCAGAGTGATGCGCTCGTCCACCAGCTGCGCCATGTCTTTGTCGCCCGTGGATACCAATACCTCGCGGCCGGCCTTGCTGGCCTCGCACGCCAGGGTGCCAATCACGTCGTCGGCTTCCACGCCGGATATAACCAACATGGGAAAGCCCAGCGCCTGCACCGCCTCGTGCAATGGCTCAATTTGCGCGCGAAGATCGTCCGGCATGGGTGGCCGATGCGATTTGTACTCGGCAAACAGCTCGTCGCGAAAGGTTTTCCCCTTGGCGTCGAACACCACCACCAACGGGCTTTGCGGGTATTCCTTGTGCAACTTCTTAAGCATTGACAGCACACCACGCACTGCACCAGTTGGCCGGCCATCGGAGGTTGTCAGGGGTGGCAGGGCATGAAAGGCGCGGTACAGGTAGGAAGAACCGTCAACCAGAATAAGAGGTTGTGTCATCAGAACTGAATCCAGGCACTTTGGTAAGTCAGTTTAATGCGCGCCGAATCGAACGGCGGCTTGAAGTACCCGGCGTAGTGCCCGCGCGGGTTGATCAACACAATATTGCCGCTGTGATCGATGGTGTAGTAGTCGCCGGCGGTTTCGGGGTTTACCACCGACATGGCAATGTTCAGCTGCTGTGCAACATAAAGCGTGCTGCTGATATCTGCTGTGATGCCAATAAAGTTTTCGTTGAAGTAGGGCACATACTGCGACAAACGCTCGGGCGTGTCCCGGTTCGGGTCAACCGACATCATGACCACCTGCAGATTTTCACGCGGCCTTTCGTCCAACACTTCCCAGGTTTCAGCCAGCATGGCCATGGTAATGGGGCAAATGTCCGGGCAGAAAGTAAAGCCAGGAAACAGCATGGTCCACTTCCCTTCCAGATCAGAAGCGTCAAAGCTGTTACCCCTGTGGTCGGTGAACTCGAAGTTTTCAAAGGCACGTGGTTGCTCGAACATCACCAGGCCATTTACCTGCATTTCAGCGCTGGTTAGCGCGCGGGGCTGGGTAATGCGCCAGAAAAATGCACTGAGGAAGGTGGCGATCAGCAACAGGACTACCCCCGCTGTCAGCAGTATGCGTTTGCGCGTGTGTGGGTCGGTGGCAGATATAAACACGGTTCGCTCCGGTAGGTCAGACGTTGGGGGTCAATACCAGGTAGTGGTCGGCCAGCATCAGGATAAAGAGGCCCATCAGATAAACAATGGAATATTGGAAGGTTTTCATACCAGCCTGGCGTTTGGGCTTAAACATCATCACCAATGCCCAGTAGAGAAAACCCAACCCCAGCAGCAGTGCACCGGCCAGGTAAAGCCAACCAAACATCCGCGAAACAAAGGGCAGCAGGCTGGTTGCCAGCAATAGCAGGGTATAGAGCAAAATATTTAGGCTGGTATAGCGCTCGCCGTGGGTAACCGGCAGCATCGGGATATCCGCAGCGGCGTAGTCGTCCACCCGGTGTATCGCCAATGCCCAGAAGTGCGGCGGCGTCCAGGCGAAAATAATCAACACCAGCAACAGCGCATGGGCGTGCACCTCGCCGGTAACTGCCACCCAGCCGAGCAGCGGCGGAGCCGCACCGGCCAGCCCGCCGATCACAATGTTTTGCGGTGTGGCACGTTTCAGAAACAGGGTATAAACCACCGCATAGCCCAGCAGCGATGCCACTGTCAGCAGCGCTGTCAGCACATTGGCGTAGACCACCAGCACCACGGAACCAGTCACACCCAGCAGGGTGGCGAAAATGCCAGCATGGTCAGAACTTATACGACCAGTGGCAACCGGCCGGTTGTGGGTGCGCGCCATACGCAGGTCAACCTGGCGATCGACCAGGTGGTTGATGGTGGCCGCAGACCCAGCGCACAGCGCAATGCCGAGGTTGCCCATCAGCAGCACATCCAGCGGCACTGCGCCGGGAACCGACAGCAGCATGCCGATGATGGATGTCAGGATCATCAGGGCAACCACATTGGGCTTGGTCAGCTCAAGGTAGTCCTTCCAAAGAGGTCGGCTGGCCGCGGCCTTTTCAGTCATGGGCCACCGCAGATGGTGCCGGCCAGGTTTGCAGCCAGCTGATGGCCAGCGCGGCCATCAGCAGAGCACCAACAAAATTGTGCGCCACGGCGATTGCCAGGGGAATATTCATGAGCACATTGGTGATACCCAAGGCTACCTGCAGCAAAATCAACCCGCCGATTACACCCGCCATCAGGGTGGCCGCCTTCAGCTTGAGCTGCAGCAATCGCCAGGACAGAAACAGCAGGTAGACCAGGGTGATAACCGCGCCAATGCGGTGAACCATATGGATAGCGGTGCGCGCATCGCCGTCCAGTCGACCACCCAGATAGTTGGGGCCCACATGCTGCAAAAAGTTAAAGCCGGCATAAAAATCCATCTGCGGCCACCAGACAGTTTGGCAGGTAGGGAAGTCGGGGCAGGCCACCGCGGCATAATTCGACGCCACCCAGCCACCCAGAAATACCTGAATAAAGACCACCGCAAAACCGCCAATAATCAGGCCGCGCAAACGGGCCAGAGCCGCTGCCGTGGCGATACCCAGGCGCAGGAAATCGTTCAGGCGAAATGTGAGCACGCCAAGCAGCGTAAAGGTGGTAAAACCGCCCATCAGGTGCAGCGCAACGATTTGCGGCCAAAGCTTCAGGGTAACCGTCCACATGCCAAACAGGGCTTGCCAGATCACCAACACCAGCATCAGCATGGGCAGCCGGAAGGGGTAGTCATCATTTTCTCGCTGGCGGAAAGCAATGACCGCCAAACCAAGGATAAACAGGCCAAGGCCCCCGGCAAGATAGCGGTGCACCATTTCTGGCCAGGTCTTGTCCTGCAACACCGGCATGTCGGGGTAGGCCTGATTGGCGGCCACAATCTCGTGGGCCTCGTCGGGCCAGGTGAGATGGCCATAACAACCGGGCCAATCCGGGCAGCCAAGCCCGGCATCCACCAGGCGAGTAAAGGAGCCCAGCATGACCACGGCACAAGCGAATACCCAGGCCGCCAGGGCGAGGTAAAAACCCTTGCGGACTGCTCTGAAAGTGGCTTCATTCATCGGCTGTGTTACCTCGCTAACTCGATCACATGCTCAAGATCTTCCAGCATGCCAATACCATCATGCTGAGAACCGTAAGCCATAAAGAATACGTCTATCGGGTCGAGCAGCAGCAACACAGGCTGCTGTCCAATTTGCTCGACACCAGCCGCGCGAACCTGCTCAACCAGTTCGGGGCTTGCCAGTTGCAACCTCTCGTACTGCAACTCGCTGGCTGGTCCGTCCAGCTGGGCACCCTGCAGACTGACAAAGCCGCGCACAACTTCGGGGGCATCCCGGTTCAGCCGGGTGTGCACCCGCGCGGCCAGGTCGGCCATTTCCTGGCAGCTGGTTTCGCACGCCACAGGGGCTACCAGAACCAGCTTCCAGGGCGCCTGTGCAGTAACTGTCCAGTCGCTGCCCTGCGCGTCCAGCAGCTGGCCGTTGACCTCAACCGGCGGATTGAGAAACTCGCCGTGGTTTGTGGTGCCCAGTAGAGACAACCATTTCAATTTGGCTTCTTCAGTGCGCGGGGCCAGAATCAAGCCGGCCAGAATTACGCTAAGCAGCATCGCCAGCATGACGATTACCGGCCAGGGTTTTTCTCCCTGAAACTGTTCGCTGTTTTCATTCAGCTTTTGCTGATCGTCCACGTAGCAGGTCTCCGAGGTTGGAATTGGCAAAAAGGGCGAGAATGATAAGGGCTGTGGCCATCAAGAACCACTGAACCGCATATCCAATGTGCTTTTCTACGCTTTGGTTAATAATTGTCCAGTTGGCCACAAAGGCATAGAGCGAAGCTGCGTCCAGGCGCAAAGCGCAGGCCGAGGGCACGGGCTCGCCAAACAGCGAGCTGATGGATGTGGGGTTCAGCTCATACAGAATGGCGGGCCAGCTGATTTCGGCCGGGCGATCCTCGATCATGGGGTTGTCCTGGCTGCAGTACCAAACACCCTGAAACAGTTGTTCGCCCCGGGGCGTTTCTACCTCCGGCATTTGCGAGCGATCCAGACTGGCTTGCACCCAGCCGCGATTAACCAGCACAGGGCTGGGCAACTGCGGGCTGCGGCCAATGGCAATTACTTCGTAACCCACCGTGCCGCCCAGAAGGCTGTTGGCCAACAATATATGCCGCTCGCCACTATCCAGTGAGAGCCTTAGCGCCACCTGCCGCAGGTGGCTGGCTGGCGAAGCATCAAGGGTTTCATTGGTAAGTGCGGGCAGGTTCTGCCGCGCTTGCAGCTCGGCCAATATGTCACGCTTGCCCTCGGCGCGGTCGAGCTGCCAAAAACCCAGGCCTATCGTCAGCGGCAGAAAAAAAGCCACAAACGACAGAATTTTGGGGTTGCCTTGCCAATGAAAATCTCTAAACCAACTCAAACCAAACACCACCACCGTGTTTTAATGCGATGCAGAGTGTAACTGCGCGAAGTACCGAATGCTGAAAGTTATCATTGTTTTACTCCTGCTGGCCGTGATTGCCAGCCTTAGCTCTGGCCTTTACTTCCTTATCAAGGACCAGGGCAACGAGCGCAAGCGCGTGCTGTATGCGCTGGGCCTTCGTGTGGCGCTGGCTGCATGCCTGGCGGGCACCGTTGCCTATGGCATTGCAACCGGCCAGCTTGGCAGCCAGGCACCCTGGGACCGAAACCTTCATCCCGAACGCGTAATCAGCGAGTAATGCCGGGATCTTCTGTCGCGATTAGCATCTGACCCCCGCTTCGCGGGCAGTCAGACACTTCCAACGCGGCAAGTGTCTGACCCTGTAAGGGTCAGATGCTGGCGGCCTTGATCCCTCCACCACGCCGCGGTGGAAGTGTCTGACCCCGTCAGGGGTCAGATGCTGGCGGCCTTGATCGCTCCAGCAGGCTTAGGAAGTGACCCCTACTCTTGCGACCATGACCCTGACACCCCCTTCAGGGGCATCAGACCCAAAATGTTTCCTCCGGCACGCCGGAGGAAACAAGCAAAAAAAAGGCCGGTTTCCCGGCCCCCTTTCCTGGCAGCTTACATAGAGCTGCCTCTCCCACCCCTCTTTAAAGCAGGTTGAGCTCTCGCCCAAACCCGCTTTCGAGAATCAGAAAATATAGACAAACAAGAACAGGAACACCCAAACCACATCAACAAAGTGCCAGTACCAGGAGGCAGCCTCGAAACCGAAGTGATCGTCTGACTTGAAATGGCCTTTGAATGAACGGAACAACTGAATGGCCAGGAAGATGGTTCCCATGGTGACGTGAGCACCGTGGAAGCCAGTCAGCATGAAGAAGGTCGTACCGTAAATACCCGACTGCAGAGTCAGCCCATAGTGATGGTAGGCCTCGTAGTATTCGTATACCTGCACGCACATGAAGATGGCACCCAGGGCAACCGTAACGCCCAACCAGGCATTGAACTTGTGACGCTGGTCACCGTGTTTCAGGGCGTGATGCGCCATGTGCACGGTAAAGCTGGAAGTCATCAGAATAATAGTATTCCAAAGCGGCAACCAACCGGCCAGCTTGCCGGTGAAACCGGGAAACGCCATGGTATCGTCAGGGCCCACCATACGGGCATTCTCGCCATTCAACGCTTCGTCCGGAGTAATCATCAGTGGCCACTCGGCCTCAAAGCCATTCCAGATAAGTTCCGGGTTCAACTCGCCAACACCGGCACCGCCCAACCAGGGCACAGCCAGGTTTCGCACGTAAAACAGGGCGCCAAAAAAGGCGGCAAAGAACATCACTTCCGAAAAGATGAACCAGCTCATGCCCCAGCGGAAGGAGCGGTCCATCTGCGCGTTATAGAGTCCACTCTGACTCTCTTCGATCACGTTACGGAACCAGCCGATCAGAATCATGCCCATGCAGAAAGCGCCGGTCAGCAGCAGTGTCAGCCCCAGCCCGCCATTCTGATCGGCAAGGCCATTGATCATCCAGGCTGCGCCATAGGCCATCAGGAACAGCGCCACTGAGGCGTAGATAGGCCAGCG
>CAKZNR010000267.1 GCA_937129725.1 uncultured Cellvibrionales bacterium
CGCCAGAATACGGCCTACCTCTTTCTCGATGGCCTCGTGGGATGCACGCAAAATGGACGGATCCATGTTGCCCTGCAGAGCAACGCGGTCGCCCAGCGCGTGGCGGGCGGCTCCGATGTCGGTGCTCCAGTCCAGCCCCAGGGCGGCGCAGCCGGTATCGGCAATTTCTGCAAGCCAGGGAGCGCCATTCTTGGTGAAGAGGATAATCGGGGTGTCGCTCTGTTGTTTCAGGCCATCAACTATTTTTGCCATATAGTGCAGCGAGAAGTCGCGGTAGGCCTGATCGCTGAGGATGCCGCCCCAGGTGTCGAATATTTGTAACGCCTGTGCACCGGCCTCCACCTGGGCCTGCAAATACTGAATAACCGAATCGGCCAGCAGATCCAGAAGCTTATGCAGGCTGGTCGGGTCGTCATAGAGCATGGCCTTTATCAGGCGAAACTCGCGCGTTGATTGGCCTTCAACCATATAGGTAGCCAGGGTCCAGGGGCTGCCAGAAAAGCCGATCAGCGGCACGCGACCGTCAAGCTCGCGGCGGATTAACGAAACCGCGTCGGTTACGTATCGCAAGTCGCTGGCCATGTCGGGGAGGCCCAGCTTGCCCACGTCGGCTGCGCTACGCACCGGTTTGTGAAACTTGGGCCCTTCACCTTCGACAAAGTGCAGCCCCAGCCCCATGGCGTCGGGAATGGTGAGAATGTCGGAGAACAGGATAGCGGCGTCAAACGCATAGCGATCCAGCGGTTGCAGCGTCACTTCACAGGCCAGTTCGGGGTTGGCGCACAGGTTCATGAAAGAACCCGCTTTTTCTCGAGTGGCGCGGTATTCGGGCAAATATCGCCCCGCCTGACGCATCATCCAAACGGGTGTACGGTCGGTGGGCTGCCGGCGCAATGCGCGCAGAAAACGGTCGTTCTTCAGTTCGCTCAAGGTCAGGTCCTAGCCCACATCCAGATAGTCGAGAATGCCCTGGGCGGCCTGCCGACCTTCCCAGATTGCCGTTACTACCAGGTCGCTGCCGCGCACCATGTCGCCACCGGCAAATATTTTCGGATTGCTGGTTTGGAAAGGCAGTTCCTGATGCTCCTGCGCAACCACGCCGCCCCAATCGGCAACTTTAATGCCGTGATCTTTCAGCCAGGGCGCCGGGCTGGGTTTAAAGCCGAAGGCGACCAGCACCATGTCGGCCTTGAGGATTTCTTCGCTGCCGGGAATGGGTTCCGGGCGCGCCCGGCCTCGCTCATCCGGCTCACCCAGGCGCGTTTCGACTAGCTTTATACCCTCGACGCTCTCGTTACCCACCACTTCTATGGGCTGACGGTTGAATAGAAACTTCACGCCCTCTTCGCGTGCGTTTTTCACTTCGCGGCGCGAGCCGGGCATATTGGCTTCATCGCGACGATAGGCACAGGTTACCGAGGCGGCGCCCTGACGAACCGAGGTGCGCACGCAGTCCATGGCGGTATCGCCCCCGCCCAGTACCACCACGCGCTTGCCTTCCACGCTGATAAAGTCGGACGGGTCTTTCTCAAAGCCCAGCAGGCGGTTCACGTTGGATACCAGGAAGGGAAGGGCGTCCACTACCCCGGGCAGGTCTTCACCGGGAAACCCTCCTTTCATATAGGTGTAGGTGCCCATACCAAGGAATACCGAATCGAACTCTTCTTCAAGGTCGGCAAACTGAATATCTTTGCCAACTTCGCAGTTGAGCCTGAATTCAACGCCCATACCCTCGAATATATCGCGGCGGCGTTGCATCACCTTTTTTTCCAGTTTGAAAGGAGGGATGCCGAAGGTCAGCAGGCCGCCAATTTCCGGATACTTGTCGAACACCACCGGTTTTACCCCGTTGCGCACCAAAACGTCGGCGCAAGCCAGGCCGGCCGGACCGGCGCCAATCACGGCAACGCGCTTGTCTGTCCAGTTAACCCGGGACATGTCCGGGCGCCAGCCGAGCGCAAAGGCGGTGTCGGTGATGTATTTTTCGGCGTTGCCGATGGTAACCGCGCCAAAGCCATCGTTAAGGGTGCAGGCGCCTTCACACAGGCGGTCTTGTGGGCAAACCCGGCCGCATACTTCGGGCAGTGAGTGGGTTTGGTGGCACAGCTCTACTGCCTCGAGCACATTGCCCTCGGAGATGAGTTTCAGCCAGTTGGGAATGTAGTTGTGAACCGGGCATTTCCACTCGCAATAGGGGTTGCCACAGGCCAGGCAGCGATCGGCCTGGGCACCTACCTGGTGCCGGTTGTAGGGTTCGTAAATTTCCACGAACTCGGTTTGGCGCTTGCGCATGGAGCGCTTTTTCGGGTCCTGCCGACCCACGTCCAAAAACTGAAAATTATTTCCCATATCTACTACTCGTTATACCTGG
>CAKZNR010000268.1 GCA_937129725.1 uncultured Cellvibrionales bacterium
CGTTGACTGGATTGAGCACGATGTCTTCCGGTTTGCTGTGCTGCACAATTTGCCCGTCTTTCATGATGGCAATCCGGTTGCCAATCTTCAAGGCCTCATCCAGATCATGGCTAACAAACACAATGGTTTTATTCAGCTTGCGCTGCAGCTGCAGGAGGGGCATGAACTCCAGGTGGAAATACCCTCGCTGAATCTGGTTCTGCCGGCAGTAATCGAAGAGCGCGTGCCGGCAGCCAGCCCGGCTTCGCGCAGCTTTCTGGTAAAGGCCCGGCTGGATTACAGCAACAACCTGTTGCCCGGCATGTATGCCCGCTTGCGGGTACCGGCAGGTGAGGCGCAAACGATTCAGGTGCCTTCTGACTACATTGAGCAGCTGGGTCAGCAAGACCTGGTGTACGTGCTGGTCGACGGCCAGGTACAGCGGCGTTTTGTTCGCACCGGCAAAGTTGATGCGAGCATGACAGTGGAGATTTTGTCTGGCCTGCAAATGGGCGAGACCCTGGTTCGGCCCGAATAGAATTTCAGTGATTAATTCCCTGCGTGCCCGCCATTTCGCTGGCAAGCGCTGTTTTCTCGGCCGGGCCATGGGCTAGGGTAGAATAGCCGCCCCTTTTCCCCTGCTGCGAGTTACCCGTTGCGATCCTTTTTGCCATTGATAAAGGCCGAATGGCAGTTATTGGCCTTTGGCTTTGTCATGACCTTCTGCTCCAGTTTTGGGCAAACCTTCTTTATCGCCCTGTTCAGCGGCGAAATTCGAAGCGACCTGAACCTGAGCCATGCCGCCTTTGGTGCCATCTATTCGGCCGCTACTCTGGCCAGCGCCATTCTGTTGCTGCGCACTGGCAGCCTGGTGGATCGCATGGACCTGCGCCGGTTTTCTTACATGGCGATTGTCGGCCTGGCCTGCGGTTGCCTTCTATTGGCTGGTGCCCGCGGGGTTTTGATGCTGTTTCTGGCAATTCTGTTGCTGCGACATACCGGCCAGGCCCTGATGAGTATGGCTGGCGCAACTGCCATGGTGCGCTACCTGAACCACCAGAAGGGCAAGGCCAATGCGTTGGCGGGCATGGGCTACTCCATCGCCGAAGCCATCCTGCCGCTGGTGGTAGTTGGCCTGCTGTTGTGGCTGGGCTGGCGGCAGTCGTGGATAGTGTTTGGTCTGGCGTTGGTGGTTTTCCTGCCCCTGATGGTTCATTTCCTGTTGCGCCAGCAAGGCAGTCGCCACGATCAATACCTGCAGTCGCTGGACCAATCGCGCCGGCAGGCCGCCGAACCCGATACCGGGCCGGCACAGACGCAGCAGCGGCAGTGGACACGCGGCGAAATGATTCGCGACCCGTTGTTTTATCTGTTTATCCCCGCTCTGTTGGCGCAGCCGATGCTGTTTACCGGTTTTATGTTTCACCAGATTCACCTGGTAGAAAGCAAGGGCTGGTCGTTAGCTTTCTGGGGTAGCCTTTACACCCTCTATGCCATCACTTCATCGGTGATGAAACTGTTCGCCGGCCTGTTGATTGACCGGTTTGGTGCCATTCGCCTGGTCCAGTTTGTTTCCCTGCCGATGGGGGTTGGGTTTCTGGTGCTGTCCAGCTCGAACCAGGCACTGGCGGCTGCAGTTTTCATGTTTCTGTTGGGTATCACGGTGGGCGGTTACGCTACCTTGTCGTCTCCCTTCTTTGCCGAAAAATACGGCACCCTGCATATTGGCTCAATCAAGAGCGTGACTACGGCTCTTATGGTGTTTGCCAGCGCCATTGCGCCGGTTTTGATGGGTTGGCTTATCGACCTGGGTGTCAGCATGGAGGCGCAGGCCATTGGCGCTTTGCTTTATGTGGCGGTGGCAGCTGCGCTGGCCAGGCTGGCCTACCTGAAAACTCTGCAGCAATAACCCCGGCCCGGCCTGAACCCCGCGTTTTGATTCAGGGACTATCCCCGAAGTTAGCCTGCAGTTGATTGCCGTCGGGGCCCCTGTCGCCTGTCTCGGGCAACCAGTTTGCCAGGCATTCGGTGCTCTCCAGGCAGGGGTCAGTCAGTGCCTGTAAAAAAGCCACTAACTGGGCTGTTTCGCTGCTACTCAGGTTGGCATTGGTAAAGAGGCTAATACCGGCCACGCGGTCGGTTTTTATGGCATCAATGGCCGCTGCGCTGGCCAGGTCGGCCCGGGGGAATACAGCTGTGCATTGGGGCGTGATGCCCTCGAACTGAGGCAGGTCGCACCAGGCGTTGTTGTCGAGGAAGTTGCGAACCGCACGGGTTGGATTACTGTAGTGGTCAACTACCTGTTCCAGGGTTTCATAGGTGCCGGCGTGACCATAGGGCCCCGTCAAAGCGACGTTTAGCAGGCTCGGAGTGCGGAACGCAAAACGGTCGT
>CAKZNR010000269.1 GCA_937129725.1 uncultured Cellvibrionales bacterium
CCAATCGCGCATCGATGCAATTCGATTACCTCATTTTCTACCGCTATCAGCATACGCTTAACCTGGTGATATTTTCCTTCGTGAATGGTCAGCAGTATTTCGTCGTCGGCAATTCGTTCCACCCGGGCAGGCGCAGTGCGCCGTTTTTCCTCGTGCAAAAATACGCCGCGCTCCAGCTGGCGCTGCATTTGATCGGTTAGCGGGTGCTGTAAAACAACCTGGTAAAGCTTGGGGCATTCACTGCGAGGTGAAGTGATACGGTGGGACCACTGGCCGTCGTCTGTCAGCAGCACCAGCCCGGTGGTGTCCAGATCGAGGCGGCCGGCAATGTGCATACGGCTGCTGAAGTCCTCGGGCAGGTGATCGAACACCGTGGGGTGCAGGTTGTCGCTGTTTGCGCATACCACCCCCACGGGTTTGTGGAACATCAGGTAACCGGGTGGAGGTGGCCCCAGGGGTTCTCCCTCTACCGCTATGTTGGCGTCCTCTTCAATGTGCATGCCTGCGTCGGTAACGGCCTTGCCATCGAGGCGGACCAGCCCCTGGCGCACCAGCCGCTTGATCTCGCGGCGCGACCAGGGCCCATGGTTGGCGAGATACTTATCCAGGCGCATAATTCGAACTGCTTTTAGCAAGGGCCAGACCCACCCGGGAAGCGTTTTTCAGTCCCAGTCGCTGGCAAGCCTGGTTGCCCAACCGGGTCAGTGCGGATAAATCCACGCCGGTTTCCAACCCCATGCGATGCAGCAGATGAACCAGATCTTCTGTAGCCAGGTTGCCCGATGCGCCTGGGGCATAGGGGCAGCCTCCAAGACCGGCAATTGAGCTGTCGAAGCTGCGCACGCCCTCCAGGTAGCCGGCCCAGCAATTCAGCAGGCCGCTACCGTATGTATCGTGCATGTGAAGAGCCAGCTGTTCCACCGGTACCTGCTGCGCCACCAGTTGAACCAGTTTGCGGGTATGTTCCGGGTTGCCAACGCCGGTGGTATCGGCCAGGCACACTTCGTCGGCTCCCATCTGATGCAGCAAACGAGCGAGCTCTGCCACCTGGTGCATGCTTACGTCGCCCTCGTAAGGGCAACCGGATACACAGGAAATATAAGCGCGCACCGGAATGGTTTTCTGATTGGCCAGGCTGAAAACGGCAGCAAATCGCTCCAGACTCTGCTCGATACTGCAGCCAGTATTGCGCTGGCAAAAACTCTCCGAGGCGGCAGTAAAAAGTGCCAGCCGGTCGGCCCGGCATGAAATAGCGGC
>CAKZNR010000270.1 GCA_937129725.1 uncultured Cellvibrionales bacterium
AACCAAAGTTCAGGCAGATCGACTTGGCGTGACCGATATGCAGATAGCCATTGGGTTCGGGCGGAAAGCGTGTAACCAACTGATCGGTGCGCCCTTCGGCCAGATCACTCTCGACAATATTTTCCAGAAAATGGGACGGTCGCTCGGTTACAGCCATTCTTCACTCGTTGCGCACTTTAAAGGCGCGTATTATACGGAGCTTTGACGCTATCCGAGACCCAAATGAGCAGAGTTGAACTAAAAACCAGCCACGGCAACCTGACGATTGAGCTGAACGAAGCAAAAGCACCCGTCAGTTGTGAAAATTTCCTGCAGTACGTAGACCAGGGTTTTTACAACGGTACTATTTTTCATCGGGTAATCGACGGCTTTATGATTCAGGGCGGCGGCATGGATGCACAGATGCAGCAAAAACCAACCGGCGACAGCATCAAAAACGAGGCCGACAACGGCTTGAAAAACACGCGTGGCACAGTGGCCATGGCCCGCACCATGGATCCACACTCCGCCACAGCTCAGTTTTTTATTAACCTGGCCGACAACGCTTTTCTGGATCACACTTCGCCCGACACCCAGGGCTGGGGCTACGCCGTTTTCGCCGAGGTAATTGAAGGCATGGATACGGTAGACAGGATATGCAGCCTTGAAACCGGAAACCGCGGTTTTCACCAGGATGTGCCCCTTGAAACGGTTATCATCGAGTCTGCAACAGGGCTAAACTGAGGCCCAATGAGCGATATATTCATTTCGGATTTACACCTTGGCCCGGAACGACCCGAGCTATATCGGGCTTTTTGTAACTTTCTTGCCGGGCTGGACGAAAGCGTAGAGCAGCTCTACATTCTGGGCGACCTGTTTGATGTTTGGGTTGGGCACGACAAACAGAATCATTTCCAGGCTGAAGTGATCGCCCGCCTCAAAATGCTGGAAAAACGCCGTATTCGGCTTTTTGTTATGCGCGGTAACCGCGACTTTCTGTACGGCAAACGCTTCGCCCGTGAAACCGGCGCCACCCTGCTACCCGACTACTATCTGTACCAGTGCGGCGCGCACCGGGCGCTGCTGATGCACGGAGATCTGCTCTGCACCCAAGACACCGACTATTTGCGTTACCGGGCCGTGGTGCGCAACCCATTGCTGCAATCCCTTCTGGGTGGCCTGCCGGCGTCGTTGCGACGAGGCATTGCCAGTCGCATTCGCAACAAAAGCAAGCAGGCCCAAAGTGGCAAAAGCATGCAAATCATGGACATCACCGAGCAGGCCCTGTTTGAAACCACGCAAAAATATTCAGTTGGCCGGGTTATCCACGGGCACACCCACCGACCGGGGGTTAGCCTGCACAAAACACCGGGGCGCCAGGTTGAGCGGCTGGTTTTGGGCGATTGGGGCGAAAAAGTCTGGTGGATCGTGCGCGACAGCAACGGCTTTTCTCTGCAAAGCAGGCAACTGAGTCAGCTATCCGGAAATTAGCGCCCGCAGGCACGCAGATATTGACTCGCGGCTGAATTTCGGTATGGTTTGGCAAGGCTATTGTGGCTAGTAATTCAGGCTTTAGACCTGTTAATATCGGCTTGGTAAAACAATATCCAAAACAAATAAACACATTTCAGGGGGAACCATGAAAAAACGCCTAGTAGGAGCAATTGTCCTAGCGTCCGTACCTGCCTTTGCCATGGCTGAAGGCTTCAGCGGCGAAGCCGGTGTCAGCTTTATCGGTGACGGCTCGGATTCACAAGCGGTAGCAGCCTATAACTACATTGGCTACGACGTAGATATTTCATCAACAATAACCATCTCACCGGAACTGTTGCTCGGCACAGGGCTTAGCGGCGGCGATGTAGACGGTGCCGGTCGTTTCGACATAGACAACTTTGTTGGTGTCGGCGTGAAAGGCGACTATGCACTGAGCGATCTGGTGAGCCTGTATGCGCGAGCCAACTACGTCACTATCGAATATGAGAATAGCCCGGTCGCTGCGAACCCTCAAACCTTTGAAGACAACGTGCTTGCTTTGGGCGTAGGCTTTGAACTGGGAATCTTCAATATGGGTTATACCCAGTACAGCAACGATGACACCGCCGGTGAAGACTTCGTAGCCGTTAACTTCGGCTTTTCGTACAGCTTCTAAAAGAGCCATAAGTACTAGAAACCGCGCTTATTGCGCGGTTTTTTTTGCCTCAAATTTCACCTGCTGTTGCTAATCCTGTACCCCCGTACCCTCACAGCCGCATCCTCCCGAGACAGCTGTCAACATCTCAACACCGCCTGGTCTGCTGCTATATTCTCTGCCCTGCCTAGCCGCTGGAACCAAACCCAACCAAACGAGGCTTCGCGCATAAAGATACTCAGCCTTCAGCCAGACTTCAGGCATGCAAGCCGTTCAGCAACCTCTTCACAGCACTCCAATAGAACGAAGATGCAGCACGCTCTCTGCTTTCGCATTCAATAATGCTCACCGCTGAGCGGTTCATTCGACCCAAAAAAAAGCGCCCCCGAAGGGGCGCCTTTAGTACCTTTACGGGATGAGACCTTAGAAGGTCATCGACACGTTTGCACCAATGCTTCGGATGCCGGCAGGCGTGGTAGACCGCGCTTGCTGAGTATTCAGAACGTTGGAAACATTCAATCCGAGGTTGATGTTGTCGTTTACGCGATAGCCATAGCGGAAGTCACCTGAGATGTACTCTTCGGTGTCGGGCTCAAGGGTATCGTTGCGAACATAACCAGAGATCCAGCGACCTGTCAGCGAAATGCTGTGGTCGTCGTAGCGCCAAGAGAATGGAATGTTTACACGAAACTCCTGGTTACCACGCCCAAGGCCACAATTAATGTCATTCACGCCTACAAGGTCAACAGAGGCGCTAGTACAGGCAGCTTCCAGCGGGTCGGCCGCGGCATTCTGGGAAACCAGCTCGTTCTTGACATCAGACAGGGTCCAGCTGCCACCGGGGCTAAAGCCGAATGTGCCGTAATCAGTGGCAACGGAGTAGCTGAAACTAAAGTCCAGTACCTCTTGCTTCTGATAGCCCACGTTGGTGTAACGGCGATACTCAACAGTTGGATCGTTGTTGCCGTCTAGCAGGTAGCAACGTTGACCAGATGAGTCAAAAGCTTGTGGGTCACGGATTGCATAATCGACACCGGTAAAGCTGTTGGGGTCGTTTACGTCACTGAAGAACTCGGCCGGCAATGGCTCGCCGAGATCTGCAGCCCTGTCTACGAAGGCTTGCTGGGTCAGAGCGGATACATCAGTACCCTGCAGCCTGTTACCACAGATGCTGAGCAGGTCAGTGCCGCCGATCACTTCAATAGTGTCCTGGAAATCAAGATTCAGGTAGCTGAGCGTCATGCGCAAATCATCGGTGATGTCGTAGGTAGCACCAATACTCCATGCCGTTGCTGTTTGAGGCTCAACATTTGGTCCACCCGCAGTCACACGCGCTACAGAGAAGTCTGACTGCGCACCAGGTACGTCGTTCTCGTAGGGGTTGAAGTTGTCGTCATCCAGGTAATCGCGCGCGG
>CAKZNR010000271.1 GCA_937129725.1 uncultured Cellvibrionales bacterium
GGTAGTACTGGGCGGCAAACATCTGATGCTGACCCACGTCTGAAGTCACTACCGCATCGCCATTGGTAACACGGTAAAGCGCCTTGATCACGTCCTGTGGCTTGATCAGTTCACCCACACTTGTCTCGTGGTTGGGTTTTTCAAGTATGCCGTGCTGTTCTCGCCAGTTGCTGCACTTCTCCCACCAGGTAGCCAGGGCCTCGGCATCCGGCTGTCGCTTGCTGCTGTCAACCTGCTGCAGCATCTCGGCAACCACTTCCTTGAGAGGGCCGACAATAGGGATATCGACCGACACGGTTTTGCTCACCGAGGTAGGGTCGATGTCCACATGAATGATGGTGGCGTCCGGGCAGTACTTTTTGGTGTTATTGGTGGTTCGGTCGTCAAACCGGGCCCCCAGAGTCAGTATTACATCGGCATGATGCATAGCCATATTGGCCTCATAGGTGCCGTGCATGCCTAACATGCCCAGATTGTGCTTGTCTGTGCCGGATACCGCACCCAGACCCATCAGGGTATTGGTCACCGGAAAACCTAGCTTGTCCACCAGTGCTCGAATCTCTTCACTGGCCTCGCCAAGGATGGCGCCACCGCCAACGTAAATAACCGGCCGCTGAGCCTTCATCAGGGCAGTAACCGCTTTGCGAATTTGCCCCGTGTGGCCTTTGCGAACCGGCTGATAGGAGCGAATCTGCACCTCTTCCGGGTAATGGTATGGGAAGGTCTCGTGCGGGCTGGTGGCATCTTTAGCGATATCCACCACGACAGGACCCGGCCGTCCACTGCGGGCAATAAAATAGGCCTTCTTGATGACGCCAGGTATGTCCTCGGCACGGGTAACCAGGAAGCTGTGCTTCACGATGGGGCGCGAAACACCGACCATGTCGGTTTCCTGGAAGGCATCCTCGCCAATCTTGCTGGAAACCACCTGGCCGGAAATGACCACCATGGGAATGGAATCCATGTGCGCTGTGGCAATGCCGGTGATGGCATTGGTAGCCCCCGGACCGGAGGTTACCAGCACCGTGCCTACCTGGCCGCTGGAACGGGCATAGCCATCTGCGGCGTGTGTGGCCGCCTGCTCATGGCGCACCAGCACATGCTGAATATCTTTTTGCCGAAAAATGGCATCGTAAATATGGAGTGCAGCTCCACCCGGGTAGCCGAAAACGTACTCCACACCCTCGTCTTTAAGGGCCCGGATAAGCGCATCTCCGCCGGAAAGCATCTCAGTCATGTCGATATGTCTCCAAATTTTCCGGGAAGTCCCGGACGCCATGAATACCGCAATTGCGAGTATTCGCGATTACAGGGCGGGTAAACAGCGTGGAGAAAAGCAGAACGGGAACCGTGGCGCAGGGCTGGAGCCGCTGGCCGAGGGTATCTGAACAGGCCGGTAAGCCTGATTCTACGTCGTGGTGCCACGCTGTTTACGTTGCCCACAAGGTTGGCCGCGATAACGGCTTTCCTTTCGAGGCGGCATTGTTGTACCGGGCGCCCCCTTTGTCAACCGCCAATTCAGGGTCTAGACTGGGGATAAGCAGTTAGCGAACAAGCGGTGGAACGGATGAAATTGGTTTATTTCGCACTTATGGGCAGTCTGGCACTGGCCACAGCGACTCAGGCACAACAGTATTACCGTTGGGTTGACGACGAGGGTGTGGTGCATTTTAGCCAGCAGCCACCACCGGACAACAGCCAGGCGGAACAGCGCGTGGTACCTTCAACGCCCCTGGCCACGGCGCCTGCAGAACAGGTCGCGCAAGCAACCGATGACAGCGCCATCGTGCCGGGTGCCGAAGAAGGTACGGGAGTATTTGGCCGCGACGAGGAAATGTGCAATCAGGTGCGACAAAGCCTTGCGACCATGCGCGAAAACGAAGTAATTAATATGACCATGCAGGACGGCGAGATCGTGCAGATTCACGGCGAATCCCGTCAGGCTGAAATCAACCGCCTGCTGTCGATGCAAAGCTACTATTGCTAGCAGCGAGCCGGCTTTAGCGGCTGATATCCAGCGCCATCAATAGATTGCCCGGCATGTGGCGCAGCGAAGAATAGCCGGAATTGATATAGAGCGTGCCGTCCAGTACCACCGGGCCGGCGCCG
>CAKZNR010000272.1 GCA_937129725.1 uncultured Cellvibrionales bacterium
GGGGGCGGACGAGCTCAACCACGGTGCCCAACTGAAGAAGTCATTCGTACGGTGGAAAAGCAGTGTGGTGGCGTCTATTTGAACAACCCGCACATTGCGCTCGCGAGTGGCCACGTAAAGCGGGTCCTGATGCCACAGGTGATCCATGCTAACCACCGCATCTGCCTGTTCGAACTGGGCCTCAAAGGTTTCGCCCTGGGTGCGAAACCAGGTGGGCTGCGATCCCATGCTGCGGGCGCGTTCGGGAACGTTTTGCACCTCAACAGGGGTGTCTGCCAGCAGGGCGGCCGTCATGCTGTAAATGGGCGCCACTGAAGTAAGCACCAGAGGTGAGCTTTCGGTCATCGGTTCGGACTGCATGGCCGGATTGCTGCCACAGGCGGCCAGCAGAAAAAGTACCGGTATCAGCAGGAGCGGGCGCAAACGCATCATATTTTGGCTTCCTTGAACTGGGGAAGCAGTCCGCGCATCAGGCTGGTAATCAGGAAGAAGGTAGCTGCCACCAGAATAATGGCGCCGCCGGACGGAACCGGAATATCGAACAGCATGGGTATGGTGATACCCAGCAGGCAGCTGCTGAGGGAGAAAATCATGCTCCACAGCACAAAGCCGCCCAGCGATTTGTTCAGGTTGCGTGCAGCCGCAGCGGGAATCAGCAGCAGCGCTTCCACCAGCACCGCGCCGATAATTTTCACGCAGGCCACGGTGATGATGGTAATCATCAGCACAAAAATGTACTCCATCAGCTGAACCCGCACGCCGCGCACGTGGGCAAGCGCCGGGTTCAGGCTGGCCAACAGCATCTTGTTGAACAGCGGAATACCCACGGCCAGCAGAATAATGGCCACCACGCTAAGCACGGCAATGTCTGTCTTGCTGACGGTCAGAATGGAGCCGAACAGAATGGTTTGCAGTATGTGCGTATTCACCTTGGCCGAAATAAACAGCAGCAGGGAAGCGCCCAACGCCAGGGATATCGACAGGAACACACCAATCAGTGTGTCGGACGACATCTTGGTGTGGTTGCGGGTGAAGTTCAGCAGCAGCGCAAACAAAATACAGAAGCTGAACATAGAGACATAGGGCGAGGTGTAAGACTCACCGATTAGTACACCAATGCCAACGCCGGTTAGCGCCGCGTTGCCCACGGCCTGCGAGAAAAAGGCCATGCGTTTGGCCACCACCATGGTGCCCAGGGCGCCCAGCAGCGGGCCAATAATGAGGGCGCAAATGATGGCGTTAATCACAAAGGCATAGTTCAGCCGGTAACCCATCATCTGCAGTTCCATTTGCAGTGCTTCCATACCCATTATGCTGCCACTCCTTTCAGGTCGCCGCGGAAATTGCCGTGGCGCATCGATTCGGTAAGTGTGGTTTCGGTTGGGCCGTGGGCGATAACCTGGCTGTCTACCACCGTGATGGTGTCGGACAGGCGGCCTACCTGTTCCATGTCGTGGTTTACCCACAAGATGGTTTTGCCCTCGTTTTTCAGCTCGATGATCAGCTCTTCAAAAACCGTCATGCCCGCTTCGTCGAGGGCGGTCATAGGTTCGTCGAGGATAATCAGGGAGGGCTCGGGCACCAGTGCTTGGGCAAACAGCAAGCGCTGTTTTTCGCCGCCAGACAGGCTGCCCATCATGCGTTTTTCTTTGCCTTCAAGGCCCAGGCGTTTCAGCGCGTTGTGCACCTCATCCTTAAAAATTCCCCGCAGGCCGAAAAAAGCCGGAGTGGTTTGCACGGTCATGGCCATAAAGTTGTTCACGGTGACCGGCAGAAAACGGTCGAACTCCAGTACCTGGGGAATGTAACCGATGGTTTCGTTCACTTCCCATTCAAACTCGATGTCGCCGGTGTGCGGCATTTGCCCGAGGATGCAGCGCAGGGTAGAGGTTTTGCCGCCGCCATTGGGGCCGATAATGCAGTGCACCTCGCCCGGCTTTGCTTCAAGGTCAACGCTGTCCAGAACCCGGGTGGTACCAAGTGTCAGGTTGAGATTTTTTACGCTAATTTTCGGGCCCATTAATTTGTCGCCTGTGCCAGGGGTTGAGCCACGCTGTATTCCAGCGCTGCACGAAGTTCTTCAATGTTGTAGCGCATCTCTTCTTCGAAATGGTCAGCGTTATATTCACCGTCGGAAATATGGGAAAAGCTGAAAATGCGCACATTGGTTTCAGCTTCCAGGGTGTCGGCCAGCTTGCTGGCGAAGAAGCGCTCGGCGAACAGAATATTCACGCCCGACGCATTAATTTCATCGACGGTTTCGGCCAGTTGGCGGGCAGTGGGTTCTACTCCGTGGCGCGGCTCTACCACGGCGGTAATTTGCAGGCCAAATTCCTGCATCAGGTAGCCGTAGGCGCCGTGCATGGTGGCTGCGCGGAAGTTGCTGGCGTCGATGCTGGCAATCTCTGGCATATATTCGGCCTTGATACGTCGCAGGTTAGTGGCGTATTCACGTGCATTGGCACGGTAGAAATCGGCATTTTGCGGGTCGTAAATACCCAGTTGCTTGGCAATCTCGTAGATTTGCGCAATGGCCGCCGTGGTGGAAATAAAGGTGTGCGAATTCACCGTTTGGTCTTTGCCTGAAACCGGCATCAAAGCCACGGCGCTGTTGGCGTAAATGCGCGGCAGGTCACGCTCGTCTCGCCCGGCTGCCTGCAGCACCTCGTCGGCCCAGCTGTCGTGGCCAATGCCGTTCATCACAATCACGTCCATGTCCATGGCGCGCTTGATGTCTTCTGGCTGGGCGCTGTAGCCGTGTGGGTTATAGCCGGCCTGAATCAGCGGCAGAATATCTGCGCGGTCCTGCACAATATTGGCGACAAAGCTGTAGTAGGGGTGCAGTGTAATCCCCACCGTCAGGCGGTCGGCGCTTTGGGCCGCAGCCAGTGGCGCAGTTAAAGCAATTAGCAATGAAGCAATCAATCTATTCATAGGTACCTCGTTGTTGGTTCGGTGCAGCTAATCCTGCAACCGTTCCATCTCGTTCTTGCCGGTGTAGGGCACCACGTTTTTCCAGCCTTCCAGAATCAGAGACTGCTGGGTGGACGTTTTGGGCATACCCTGCTGGGGGTTGTTATGCACCCAGATGGTGTTGTGGTTGGCCATGTTGTTGCCCGCATGCAGGTGACCGATCACCAGTATGTAGGCGCTTTGGCCCTCAATGGTTCCGTTGTTGCCGTGGTACATGGTGTAACCCTGCATCTCGCCTTCCTGCACCACATCGCGAAAACCCCATTCCAGCTGCCCGTTGTTTTCCCAGAAAAAGTCCCGGGCAAAGGGTGCCACCAGAAAGTCTTCCAGGGTGGCAATATTGGGCCAGGGGCCTTCGGCGTACTGAATCCAGGCAATGTCTTCCTGAGCTGTTACCAGCGCGTTATAAATGGCCTGGTCGGTGACGCCTAGATCGGAATAGGCGCTGACCTGCCAGGGCTGAATTTCCTGCACCTGCTCGCTGCGGCCATATTTCAGCACGTAGAATCCGGTGGCTGCCAGCATGCCCACCACGCCGGCAATCAGCAGCGCAACTTCCCAGCGGCTATTGCTGGCCTTTACCGTAGTCGCCTGGCTCACAGGCTTCCCGCTCCAACCGGCACATCCTCTGCATAAATCCACAGAATGGCATCCTGCGACAGGTAGGTGCCGTCAATGTTGTATTCGGGCCCCACGCCCAGGGCGCTGAGTGCCCACCAGCCTGCATGAGGAATACCAAACACAAACTCGCCGTCCTTGTCGGTCATGATGGAAATGTAGTTGTAGCTGGGGTGGCTGTGTTCGATGCGGGGTTCCTCGGCGAAGCGAAGATTTTCCATATCGGGTTGGTAGTTCAGGTAGTCAATTTCCAGACGCGAATAGGGCATAGGTTCGCCGTCGGAATACACCACGCCCTTGACGGTTTCCCCTACCCAGTTGGCGTAGGGTGTTTTGAACAGATGAATCTCCGTATCAACGCCCAGGCTGCTGTGCCAGTTGGTCTGGGCGCCGCCCACGTTGTAGATCATCTTCACAAACTGCTGAATATAGATCTCATCGTTGGGGTCGTAGTAGGGCTTGGTAACCAGCATAAACTGATGGTCGCCCAGCGAACGAATGGTATCGCGGGGAATGTTGGCTACAAAGGCGTCTACCCGGTCTTCACTGCCGTCTTCGTTCACCCGGTTCAGCCACTGTACCGGCTCCAGCGTGTCCATCAGGTCTATCTCTTCCATGAAAAACTGCCGACCGGTGTGCAGGCTGAAGGACTCAATTTCCATCGGCATAGTGGGGCCGCCGTCGGTGGCATGGGTAAATACCAGGGGCATTTGCATGTCAGTGGCGCGTTCGACCGCCATTTCCGGCGCGTGCATCACCACGGTGTGGGCCTGAACCTGGGCGGCCAGAAACATTGCGGCCGCGAGCCCGAATGATAATCTCATATACCTACCTCAATTGAGTTTGTGCAGCCTAGTCTATCGCTTTGGCCTGAACCCACAAAACCGCGTCTTGTGACAGTTCTTTGCCTTCATGTTCGGTGTCGCTGCCAACGCCCAGTGCGCCAATGCCCCACCAGCCGGCCTTGGGCAGGGTCAGGCTGAAGTAGCCGTTTTCGTCTGAACGCAGGCTAACGTACTCGTAGCCGGGCAGAGGCGCCGTGATGACCGGCTCGCCGGTAAAAGCGCCTGCGTCCAGGTCGGGGTGATAGTTCAGGTACTCCACCTCAATTTCAGCGCCGGCAACCGGCTTGCCATGGGACAGTACCTGCCCGGTAAACAGCCCGCCTTCCCAGTTCACATAGGGTTTGTTCAGGGGACGTATTTCGGCCGGCAAGTTCAGGGTTTGGTCCCAGTTGGTGGGCGCGCCGCCTACGTTCATGATGACTTTGGTGACCTGCTGAATATAAATGTCCTCATCGCCCTCGTAATAGGGTTCGGGCTGAACCACCACCTGATAGTCGCCCAGCGAGCGCATGGTGATGCGGGGAATAGCGGCCCGGAATGCCTGCACGGTTTGGTCTTCCTGCTGCCAGTCGAGGGGCTGAAGGTACTCCATCAGATCGATGCGGTTCATTTCGTCTGCGCCGGCGCGAGTCTGCATGGCATAGAACTCTTCGATGCCTGTCAGGTGCATGTTGGGCCCACCGTCGAAGGCATGGGTGAAAACAATGCCAAATTCAAAGTCGCTGCTGCGCGCCAAAACCATTTCGTCGGTGTGTACTACCAAAAAGTGGGCTTGGGCTGAAGTCGCCAGACCGAGCGCCGCCGTCAGGGCGAACGAAGCCACTGATTTAACAGATATCATCGTCAGTTCCTAATGGTTTGGTTAGTAGATTTCGTCGCCGAGCAGCACGACTTCGTGGCCGTCGCCGGCCTCAAATACCACCTGGTACTCCTGCTCGGGAATACTGAAGCTGTAGCTGCTGGCTTCATCCAGTTCGCCTTTGGCCAGCACCCGGCCGCTGGCCAGCTCTATGCGAATGCCAACGCCAGAAGCGCTGCCACCGTCAGAAAAGGCGCCTTCGCATAGTGCGGTGCCGTCGCCGTTGTCAAAGCAGTCAAACAGTGGTGTGTGTGCGAAAGCTGAGCTGGCTGCCAGCAAGCTGGCGAATGCGATCAACTTTTTCAGGGTGAGACCACGTTTTTGTTTGTAGTTACAGTAAATAGTTGTGGATGAGCATACTACTAAAGGGTTTACGGCTATTTGCACCTTCTAACTCAAGTTAACAGTTGAACAACGTTCGATAACAGCAGCTAAGTCAATGATTTTGCGGAAAACCCGAAAGTTTGTGGTAAGTCACGTTTTTTAAGCTTCGCTTTTGATTCCACGCGCAATTTCGATTGGGAATGTGACCTGGTTCCGTTTCCAAACCCGTTTTGGGAATAGTCTGGCCACTCCCCTGACAGGTTTCACTTCCCCCCTCCTGTGAAATCTCTCCATTAGGCGCCGAAAGGCGCCTTTTTTTTGGTCGGTGAATGACGGCGTCTACGCCGAGCCTTCTTTTAACTCTTCCAGCTCCAGCCATCGCGCTTCGGCCTGGTTCAGTTTTCCCTGGGTGTCGGCCAACTCGTCCATTACCGGTTGGGTTTTTTCGAAGGGTTGGTCGTAGAAGCCCGGATTAGAAGTTTGCCCGGTCAGCTGGGCGACGCGAGCTTCCAGTTTTTCAATTTCGCCGGGCAGCATGTCCAGCTCGCGCTGCAGCTTGTAAGAAAGCTTGCCCTTCTTCTTGCTGGCATTGGTTGCGCTTGCGGAAGTTGCTGAAGCGGGGTTTTCCGTTCTGCTTGTGCCGGTGGGTTTGTCCATTTCCAGCAGCTTTTTGCCACGCTTGGCCCAGTCTGAATAGCCGCCACCGTACTGCACCACCTTGCCGTCGTCCTCGAAAACCAGGATGGAGGTCACCACATTGTCCAGGAAGGTGCGGTCGTGACTAACGATAATGAGGGTGCCTTCGTACTGCACCAGCTGCTCTTCCAGCACTTCCAGCATTTCCACGTCCAGGTCGTTGGTGGGCTCATCCAGTACCAACAGGTTGTTGGGTTGGGTAAACATCTTGGCCAGCAGGGCACGGTTGCACTCGCCGCCGGAAAGATATTTCACCGGCGTCATGGCGCGGGTGGCGGTGAAGAGAAAGTTGCGCAGGTAGCCCACAATATGGCGCTCTTTACCGTTTAGCTTGATGTATTCCTTACCGTTGCCAACGTTTTCGGCCACGGTTTTTTCCGGGTTCAGTTCGCGCCGCACCTGGTCGAAATAACCCACCTCCAGGAAAGGCCCCATTTTTACCGAGCCCTCTTCGGGTTCCAGCTGCCCCAGCAGTATTTTTAGCAGGGTGCTTTTGCCCACCCCGTTGTTGCCGATCAGGCCAATGCGGTCGCCGCGCATTACGCGCAGGCTGAATTTGTCGATTAGCTTTCGGTCGCTGAAGCCGTGGCCAATGTTGCGAATTTCGATCAGTTTGCGGCCCGCCGTGTCGGCGGTTTCAATCTGTATGCGCGCCTTGCGTTGGCGCTTTACCCGCGCGTCGGCCTCTTCGCGCATTGCTTCAAGCGAGCGCACACGCCCCTCGTTGCGGGTGCGGCGTGCTTTCACACCCTGGCGAATCCAGGCCTCTTCTTCGGCCAGCCGTTTGTCGAACAGGGCGTTGGCCTCGTCTTCTTCCTTATTCGCCGCCGCTTTCAGGCGCAGGTACTTTCTATAATCGCCTGGCCACTCTTTCAGCTTGGCGCGGTCTACCTCAATAATGCGCGTACAGAGGTTGTGCAGAAAGTTGCGGTCGTGGGTGACGAATACCACGCTACCGGGATAGCTGCGAATACGGCCTTCCAACCACTCGATGGTGGCAATGTCCAGGTGGTTGGTGGGTTCGTCCAGCAACAGCAGCTCGGGGTTGGATACCAGCGCCTTGCCCAGCGCCACGCGGCGCTGCCATCCGCCAGAGAGGTCGCATAACCGGCTATTTGCGGGCAGTTCCAATTGGGAAACGATGCGCTCAACCTGCACGTCGGGTTGCCAACCACCACCCGCGTCTATTCGCGCTTGCAGCTTTTCCATGTCGCGCAGGTGGCTTTCGTCGCTGCTGTTCTGATTCGCCATGCAGCGATATTCTTCGATGAGTTCGATCTGGTGAGATAGCCCCTCCTGCACTACCTCGAAGGTGGTGCGGTTGAGGTCGCCGGGCAACTGCTGATCCAGTTTGCTGATTCGCAGATCGCGCTTGTACAGCAACTCGCCCTGATCGGGCTGTATCCATCCGGCCAGAATTTTCAGCAGGGTGCTTTTGCCGGCGCCATTGCGCCCGATAAGCGCAATGCGCTCGTGATTCTCAATGGTGAGATCCACTTCCTTGAGAATGGGGTTGTCGCCAAATTCGATGGAGAGTTGATCGCAGCGGACCAGGGTCATGGGCGGGCAGCAATTGCAGTTGTAAGCAGGGCGCGCATGGTACCAGAAGCCAGTGCCTCGATGCTTGCCAACTATCGCGTCAGGCAGTAATGTGCGCGCTCCTTTCAACCCGTGAAAACAAAGGTGAGTAGCATGGAACTGGTTAAAACCACAGACAGCCACAAAATTTACAAACGCCGCGATGGCCGATTTGCCGTTAAAACCCGCAAGGGCCAACCGGTAAATGCCGAAGACAAGATTTCTGTTCTTGCCGCCGAAGGCCTGATTACAGCGCCGGAACCCAAGCCTGAGCCGGTAGAAGAAGCGCCGGCGGAAGAGGCCGCAGCGGAAGAAGCTCCAGCGGAAGAAGCTGCAGCCGAAGAAGAAGCTCCAGCCGAGGAAGAAGCTCCAGCCGAGGAAGAAGCCCCGGCCGAGGAAGAAGACAAAAAGTAGTTTTCTTGGCCTCAATGAAAAGGGCGCTTCGGCGCCCTTTTTTTTGCGGTCGCAGTTCGCCCGTCGAGACGCGACTTCCAGCCTGGCCCCCGTCGCGCAGTTTCCGGCCTGGCCCAAGCTATGGCAGCTTCCAGCGGGCCGCGTGGGTTTTCCAACAACCGCAATGCTGATTTATCGAGCAAGGCAAGTGACACGGTTGAGCTTGGATAGCCTGGTTGCAAAGAGGCTGGTTGCGGTTCAGCCCCGGTTTCACGCGGGCAAGCATGGGGTTATGCTATGGTTTAACGCGGTTTTTTGGCCCGAAATAATGCGCTTCTGTGGTTTCTTATTGCTTACTCTGGGGCCGGCACAGGCTTTGCGCAGCTTGAGCAAGACTGCCCGGGCGATTCGCTCTACTATGCCTTGATGCGGGAAAAGGCCGCCAAGGGGTTGGCCGTTGCTTCCACCGAGGAACTGTTCGACGAATAGCCCCAGAGATTCAGCTTTCCAGCAGGAAGGTTACGGGCCCATCGTTCACCAGACTAACCTGCATGTTGGCGCCGAATACCCCGGTTGAAACCTTTACCTGCTCAGCCTTGCAGGCCTTGATAAATTCCAGGTACAGCGCCTCGGCCTGCTGCGGTTCAGCGGCAGCGGAAAACCCCGGCCGTCTGCCGCTGGAGGTGTCGGCGCAAAGGGTAAATTGGGACACTACCAGCAGGTCGGCTTGCGCTTCGAGCAGGCTGCAATTCATGCGGCCGCTGTCGTCAGGGAATATACGGTAGTTTAAAACCCGTTGCCCAAGTTTCTGTGCATCGGTTTCACTATCGCCGCTCGCTATACCCAGCAACACCAGGCTGCCCATGCCAATTTCCGATTCCAGCTCGCCATCAATATGAACCGCGGCATGGCTGACGCGTTGAACCAGGGCTCGCATCAGTTGGCTGACACCTGCTGCCCGGGCCTTACAAATACCTCAACACGGCGATTCAGTTGTCGCCCGGTTTCGGTTTCGTTGCTGGATCGCGGTTGCATTTCACCGCGGCCGTAGGCCTCAATTTGCGATGCCGTCACGCCGCGGCTTACCAGATAGCTGCGCACTTCATCGGCGCGCCGCTCGGACAGCGACTGGTTGTAGGCTTCGCTGCCGGTTGAGTCGGTATGCCCCACAACAGTGGCTTGCGAATCGTACTTCACCAGCACGTTGGCCACCTTGCCCAACGAGTCGCGAAAATTCTCTTTTACCGCGGCGCTGTCATAGTCAAAGGTCACTTCGTTGTCGAAGGTAATTTGCAGCAGGTCTTCGCGAACCCTCTGGATTTCAATTTCATTGGCGGCCTGCTCGGCAGCCAGCTGCTCTTCAAACTCGGCCTGTTGCCGGTCCATATGCGCGCCGATGGCGTTTCCGGCTGCCGCACCGGCAACCGCACCAATCAGAATGCCGTCACGATTGTTTCCATCATCGTCGTCAACCTGGGCACCCAGTAGACCGCCCACAACGGCGCCTATCAGAGTTCCGGTGGCCTGCCGGTTGGGTTCACCTTCATCGGTGGTGGCGCAACCTGTAAAAAATGGAATGAGTAGAATCAAGGCAAAGGGAAAACGCATAAAGGGCTCCTTGGAAAATATTTCAACCGGGCAGTTCCCAACGGTGCCCGCTTGTTAGACTAGACCACAAATGGGTAACGAATGC
>CAKZNR010000273.1 GCA_937129725.1 uncultured Cellvibrionales bacterium
GGCCTCGGCCAACTGCTCCGCGGGCAGTTCGTAGGGGTTCAGTATTTCAACCGCTTCGAACCCGGCGTGCGCAGCACGCATGAAGCGTTCGGCCAGCGGGTATTCGCCGAACAGCATGTTGATATTGGCGCACAGGCGCGGACTGGTCATCAGCGAATCTGCGGCTCGGGAATTTCTGCACCATCGCGCAGAAAGTCGAAATCACAGCCTTCATCGGCCTGCAGGATATGGTCGAGGAACATCGTGCCGTATCCCCGTTCGTAATGCCTGGCCGGTGCCACCCAGTCTTTTTTGCGCCGTTCCATTTCTTCGTCGCTAATGTCGAGGTGCACGCGACGGTTGGGCACGTCCAGTTCTATCCAGTCGCCCGTTTGCACCAGTGCAAGCGGGCCGCCGATTGCCGCCTCCGGCGTAACATGCAGCAGGCAGGTGCCAAAAGCCGTGCCGCTCATGCGCGCATCGGAAATTCGAACACAGTCGCGAACGCCCTGCTTCAGCAGCTTGCGAGGCACCGGCATCATGCCCCACTCGGGCATGCCCGGAGCGCCCTGCGGGCCGATATTGCGCAGCACAAATACCGTGTTTTCGTCACAATCCAGCTCGTCCGAGTGGATTTCGGCGTCCATCTCGGCTGCGGTATCCCACACCAGTGCCTTGCCCCGGTGTGTCATCAGTTTTTCACTGGCCGCGCTGGGTTTCATCATGGCGCCGCGCGGTGCAATATTGCCGCGCACCACGGCCAAAGCGGTGCGGGCAATGGGGTTGTCGTAGGGGCGAATCACGTCATCGTTGTGCAGGGTGGCATTGGCAATATTTTCGCCCAAAGTCTTGCCATTCACTGTCATTGCGCCCAGATGCAGGTGTCTTTCCAGTTGCTTTTGCAGGGCCACAATGCCGCCGGCATGCTGGAAATCGTCCATCAGGTATTTACCGGCGGGCTTCACATTGGCCAGCAAAGGCACTTCGCGGCCCAATCGGTCGAATTCGTCGATAGTGAAATCGTGCCCGGCGCGGCGCGCCATGGCCGTCAGGTGAATCACCGCATTGGTGGAACCGCCGGCGGCCAGACAGGTCACCACGGCATTCTCTACCGCCTCGCGCGAAACAATGTCGCGAATGGTCTGGCCCTGCCAGATCAGGTCGACAATACGCCTGCCTGCCTCAGCACAGTTGCGTGAATGCAGTGCATCGACCGCTGCCACCGACGCCGACCCCGGCAGGCACAAACCCAGCGACTCGGCGATAGAGGCCATGGTGGAAGCCGTGCCCATGGTGTTGCAGGTGCCCACGGTGCGCGAGCTGACTTCCTCGGCTTTCAGCCAGTCCTCAACCGGCAAGTCACCGGCAATCAGGTCGTCGCGCAGCTTCCAGATGGAGGTACCGCTACCCAAAGATTCGCCGCGGAAATGCCCACCCAGCATAAACCCGGCCGGCACATAAATAGCCGGCACGTTCGCACTGAGTGCACCCAGTACCAACCCGGGGGTGGTCTTGTCACAGCCGCCAAGCATGACTACCCCGTCGATGGGATGCTGGCGAATCAGCTCTTCGGTTTCCATGGCAAGGAAGTTGCGATACATCATGGATGATGGCTTTACCATCACCTCGCCCAGGCCCATGGCCGGCAGTTCTACCGGAAAGCCCCCCGCTTGCCATACGCCCCGCTTGACTACCTGCGCGCGCTCGCGCAAATGGCCGTGACAGGTGCTTAGGTCGCTCCAGGTATTGATAATGCCCACCACCGGCCGACCGGCGAACTCTTTCAGCGAGTAGCCGTTTTGCATGGTGCGCGATCGCGGCCCAAAACAGCTTTTCGGGCCGGGCGGGCTCTGCTGGAACCAGCGATAACTTCTGAGTTGCTCGGGTTTCT
>CAKZNR010000274.1 GCA_937129725.1 uncultured Cellvibrionales bacterium
AGGGTGATGCCGGGGCTGGCGGTATCTCCAGGTTCGGCCAGACGGTCGACCACTACCCCGTCAATTGGCGCACGTATTTCGGTATAACCCAAAGCCGTTTCGGCTTCCTGCAGCGACTGCTGCGCACCTTGCAGCTGGGCGCGAAGCGACTCGAAATTGGCTCGTGCGCGATCCAGGTCGGCCTGGGAAAGTGCGCCGCTGGTGCGCAACTCGGTAGCCCGGTTCAGTGCCGACTCGGCTTCGGTTAACTGGGCCTGAAGCGATTCGATGCGCGACTGCGCCTGCTGCATCCGCGAGGCAAATTCGTCGTCTTCGAGCTGCACCAGCAGCTGGCCCGCTTCAACGGCCTCGCCGGCTCGCACGCTGATACTGGTAATGCGAGCCAACACTCTTGAAGAGATATCGGTGGCCTGCAGTGCTTCCACACTGCCGGGAACCGGCTCGTACCTGAGGCTGGTTACCGCCTGCACAACCAGGGTGTTTTCCGGAGATTGCACCGCCAGGGGTTGCTGGCCCGGTTCAACCCGGTCGGAGAACAGGCCCGCCATAAAGGCCACCATTAGCAGCAGGGCGGCAGTGGCCAGCAGGGGTATGCCAATTTTTTTGCTCATTGCTTTCATGATTCGCTCGCCCGAACAGGCGCCTCTTTGTGTGCATCGGTGTCACCAAACACCAATAGATAGACCACCGGCACCACCACCAGGGTAAAAAGAGTGGAGGCGATAATGCCGAAAATGATTGCCAAAGCCAGGCCGCTGAACACCGGGTCCAGGGTAATCACCAGGTTGCCCAGCAACGTGGTGCCGGCGGTTAACAGAATGGGCCGCATACGCACCGAACCGCATTGCAGTAGAGCCTCTCGAATGGCCAGGCCGGATGCGCGCGCCTGATTAATAAACTCGATAAGAATCAGGGAATTGCGCACCACGATGCCGGCCAGCGCAATCATGCCAATCATGGCTGTGGCAGTGAACAGCACCGGATCGGGTGCACCGGCAACCCAGCGCTCGCCGAACCCGTTCAGCATCCAGAAACCGGGCATGATGCCAATGATGGTGAGCGGAATGGCCGACATAATAATGAGTGACAGGCTGGTGGACGCGGTTTGAATTCGCAGCACCACAAAGATAGCCGCCAATGCAAACGCAAAGGCCAGGCCCATGTCGCGGAATACGTCTTTGGTGATTCGCCACTCGCCCTCACCCGTCCACTTCAGGCTGATGTTTTCGGGCATCGACCAGTGGTCTCCAGCACCCGCCATAAAGAAATTGCGCGATTGCCAGGGGCGCAGAGACTCGCGCGAACTTTCCTGGCCCGGCTGCACCCGGTCGGCGTTCAGGTCGGAAATTACTTCCGCCGGAGTGCGGCCGTTCAGCTCGGCCATCACATACACCACCGGTTTCAAATCCTTGTGCAATATCAGGCCGTCGGCAGAGCTTTCAACAAACTCTCCAAGCTCGCCCAAAGCCACCAGGGGCTGTGACGCATCGGTAAGGCCGGTTGCCGTGGTTTGCTGAGCAATACCGGGCTGGCCCTTGATGTACAGCCGGTTAAAGTCTTCCAGGCTGGCACGGTCATCCACTGCCAGCCTGAGCTCGATGGGCAGCGGCGTGGCTTCGCGCGGCTGCTGTATGTAGCCGGCCACCAGGCCTTCGTTCGCCAGCAGCAGGGTCTGGTTGATATCGGCGGTGGAAATACCAGACAGCGCCGCCTTGTTGCGATCGGTAACAAAGCGCAGGCGCTGTTGTGGCGAGGCAATACTGCTGTCAATTTCCACCACATGGGGCTCGCGTTGCAACCGCGCAATCAGGCTGCCGGCAGCGCTTTCCAGTTCAGCATAGGTGGTCAACTCATCGCCATAGATTTCTACAGCCAGGGCACTGAGTCCGGGCGGACCGGGCGGCACTTCCACCACTTTCACCGACTGCTCGCCCACATTGTAAGGCTGCAGTAACTCGCGCAGGCGCAGCACCACAGCGTGCGACTGGTGCTGGCGCTGCGATTTGTCCAGCAGGGTAATACGCAGGTCGGCCAGGTGCGGGCCAACACGCTGATAGTACTGGCGCACCATGCCGTTGAAATCAATAGGCGACGGCTCGCCGACGAATGCCACTACCGCGGTTACCTCAGGCAACTGGCGTACCAGGCCAGACACTTCCTGGGCCAGGGCCGCGGTTTGCTCCAGGCTGGCCGAACGAGGCATATCAATCACAATTTGCACTTCGTTTTTGTTATCGAATGGCAGCAATTTCAGGGGCACCAGGCGCAGCATGGGCAGCATAGCCGCCGCAACAAAGAGTATAAGCACCGCCCAAAGCACCAACTTGCTTTGCTTCGGGCTATCCAGCAAGCGGCCCATCATGCGCTTGTACAGGGTGTCCTTTTGCGCCAGTGAACATTGGGCCTGAGCTTCTTCGGCAGAAGGCTTTTTCAGAATACGGCTTGCCAGCCAGGGCGTAACCACAAAGGCGACTACTGTGCTCATCACCACGCTAACGGGCACGTTAAAAGCCATAGGCGCCATGTAGGGGCCCATCATGCCGGTTATAAAAGCAAGCGGCACAAAGGCCAGGGCAATGGTGAGGGTAGACATCACCAGCGGAATTCGCAGCTCGGCAATGGCCTGAACAATGCGGTCCTGAACATCGCCAGTACCCTCTTTCAGCATGCGGCTGATGTTGTCGACACCGGTGATGGGGTCGTCTACCAACAGGCCCAGGGACAAAATCAATGCAAACAGGGTGACGCGATTAATGGTGTAACCAAAGGCCATGTCCAGTGCCAGGGTAATGCCGTAGCAAATAGGCAGGGCCAACCCCACCACTGCGGCCGCTCGCCAACCCAGGAAAATGCCCAGAAACACCACCACGGTAAGAATGGCAAACCCCAGGCTGGAAGCCAGATTGTTTACCTTTTCGTTGGCGGTTTGGCCGTAATCGCGAATCACCTCTACCTGGATCTCAGCGGGCAGCAGGTTGGCGCGCAAATCATCCAGCACCTGGTGCACTTCCTGCGCCACCGCCACTGCATTGCTGCCGCGCTTTTTCGCCACGCTGATGGTAACGGCCGGCAAATCTTCGCCAGCCTCGTTTCGCTGCGTATGGGCTGGCGCAAAATCGATCCAGCTGTAAGCGTCGGCCTCGGCGGGGCCGTCCACAATAGTGGCCACTTCGCGCAGCAATACGGGCACACCATCGACCACATTCACCAGCGTATTGGCCAGCTCGTCGGACGAGCGCAGTGCATCTCCACTTTCAAGCGCGATAGACTGGTTGCCAAAGGTCCAGTTACCAGCCACCTGCAGCTGGTTACTGGCTTGCAGTGCCCGAACAATATCCAGTGCCGAAGTCTGGCGCGCAGCCAGGCTCTCGGGGTTGATTTGCACCTGCACCGAGCGTGGTCGGCCGCCCACCAGATTAATTTCGCTTGTGTTGTCGATGCCCTGCAGGCGGGTGGTAACGTCTTCAGCCAGCCGGCGCAGTTCGTAATCGCTGTAGCGCTGCGGGTCTTTCGAGAAGAAGGTCAGCAGCATGATGGGTACGTCATCCACTTCCACCGGGCGCACCATCCACTGGCTGACCACGCCGGGAATTTCGTCCTGGTTGGAAAACAGCTTGTTGTAAGTATTCAGGATGGAACGCTCGCGGTCCTCGCCCACATAGAATCGCAAGGTTGCCGTGGCACGCCCGCTGGCGGATTGCGAATAGACATGTTCCACACCGGGAATTTGCGCCAGCAGTTTTTCCAGCGGCGTGGTGACCTGTCGCGCCACTTGCTGCGCAGACAGCCCGGGCGCCTCGACATACACATCGACCATGGGCACCACAATTTGCGGCTCTTCTTCGCGCGCCGTGAACTGCAGAGCAACAGCACCCAGAATCAGCGACAACATGAAAATTACCAGGGGCAGCCCGCCATTCAGGGCGCCTCGCACCAGTCGATCCATGGGGTGCTTGTCTTGACCTGACATCAGGCAGCCTTGCAAAAAATGGGGTAAAGCGCCGTTAGCAATTGACCAACGCGATCGTCTGCCAGGCGATAGTAAATAGTTTGTGATTCGCGCCGGGTGGCTACCGCCTTGGCAGCACGCAAGCTGGCCAGATGCTGCGAAAGGGCCGACTGCGAAAGCGGAACCCGTTGGTTCAGCTCGCCAACCGAGAGCTCACTGTCCATCAGCGCGCAAAGAATCATCAAGCGGTTGCGATTGGCCAGTAGCTTGAGGAAACCTTCGGCCTGACCGGCATTGGCTTCGAGTTGCGAGATATCCAGTTGCATCGGCAAAAATCCGGGTAAATTGACTTGCTGCCAATCTAACGCCATAAATATTAGATGTCAATAAATTAGTATTGACTAATATATAAAGCGGAAGCAAAATAGCCACATATCGATACAGGAGATTAGCGATGAACATTAACGAATATCTGCGCCTGATGGCCGGCACGGTGGTACTGATAAGCCTTTCGCTGGCGGTCTGGGTTCACCCCAATTGGCTTTGGTTAACCGCCTTTGTGGGGCTAAACCTGCTGCAATCGGCCTTCACCAAATGGTGCCCGGCTATTTCTCTGCTGCGCAAGTTTGGTGTGCGCGAGGGTTAATCGGTACGTTCACGGTAGTTCAGCTGTTCCGCCGCGGCGCGAAACTCCTCCATTAGCGCATCGAATTGCTGCGGGTAGTCGCCTGCAACATCGTTGGTTTCCCCCGGATCATCCGCCAGGTTAAACAACTGCCAACCCGTGTCGTCGTGATACACCAGCTTCCAGTCACCGCGCGCCACGTAGTGCTTGCCGGAACCGCTGAGAATAACGGCGTCTTCAGAGTCGCGCGCCGCTTGTGGTGAACCGGTTAATGAAGGTCGGAAAGTCACACCTCGCATGGGCAAAATGTCGCGCCCTTGCCACTGGCCGATGGGCGCATATACGCCGGCAAAGTCCAGCAGTGTGGGTGCGATATCCATGGCATGCAGGTACTGCGGGTCTACTTCCCCGGGTGCATGATAGTTGGCGTGCCAGGCAAAGGCCGGTACGCGCACGCCGCCTTCAAACTGACTGGCCTTCCCTGCGCGAAGAGGAGACGAGATAGCATCGGCCCAGCCCTGCCCAAGGGCCGGCCAGGAATCTGGCTGACCAATGTTTTGCAGGCTGTTGTCGAATTCATTGACCGCCATATCACCCATAGCACGCGGGCTAGTACCTCCGCCTTGCGGCCCATTGTCATTCATATAGATTACCCAGGTATTTTCCAGTAACCCGTTTTCGCGCATGAAGGCCAGCAAACGCCCGGTTTCCTGGTCCAGATGAGCCGTCATGGCGGCGTATACTTCCATCGTGGCCAGGTAGGTATCGCGCTTTTCTTGGTCTAGATCTTCCCAGGCGGCTTCCTCTTTGCTGCATGTCTCGATGTCGGCATTGGGTGGCAACACACCTTCGGCACTCGCTGCGGCCATTCGACGCATACAAAGCACATCGAAACCTTCGTCGTAAGCGCCATCAAATACGCTTTCCCAGCCCGGTGGATACTGAAGCGGCCAATGCGGCGCCGTGGGCGCAAACCAGGCAAAGAAGGGTTGCTGATTGTTGCTGTCCAGCTTGTCCTGCAAAAAGCCAATGAGCTTGTCGACATACAGGTTGGTCGAATAGGTGCCAATCAGCGGGTCGGGGATGCGTTGGCCGTCCAGGCTGTATTGCATGGTTGATTCGAACACCGAATCAACATGGCTATCGGCCCCTTGCAAAAGGGCGAAGTCGCGGCTGAAGCCGTGATCGCGCGGCAGACTGCCACTGGGGTCGGCACTGGTGATATGCCACTTTCCAGACATCAGGGTGTGGTAGTCACCACCCTGCAACAGCTCGGGCAGGGTAGCCACCCGGTCTTGCAGATAGCGTTCGTAACCCCAGCCTTCCAGGCCGGCATAAGCCAGCTGGGTTCCCAGCCCGGCCTCGGTATTGCCTGTGCCGGTCATCAGGCTGGCACGCGTGGGCGCACAACTGGGCGTGGCATGGAAATTACTGAAGCGAACCCCAGCGCGTGCCAGACCATCCAGATGCGGTGTGGGAATATCGAACCCACCGAAAGCGCCAAGGTCGGTATAACCCATATCGTCGGTGACGATCAGCAGGAAGTTGGGGCGCTCGTCGACCGATTGCGCAGTAGCAAGGATTGGAAGCAGTAACGCCAGAAGCGGCAAAGCGATGCTGCGAACAATGAAATTAGTCATACAATACCCTCTGGAGGGATCATACCGGCGTAGGAGAGGCTATTGAAATACTTGACAATAGAAGCTCATCTATCGAGAATTCGCGTCCTTCCGAACAGGCAGTGGCTACGTAGCTCAGCTGGTTAGAGCACAGCATTCATAATGCTGGGGTCGGTG